>JAQXNU010000289.1 GCA_029098165.1 Clostridiales bacterium | reverse complement strand
GTAAGTTTCATGGCACTACCATCGTATAACGGAATGACTGACTGAACGATACCTTTACCGAACGTCTGAGTTCCCATGATCGTTCCGATTCCATAATCTTGGATAGCTCCCGAGAAGATTTCCGAAGCACTTGCACTGTTCCCATTGACTAAGACAACAAGTGGTTTGGTGAACTCTTCTTTTGTCTTTGCATACTCTTCTTCTTTCTTACCACTCTTAGTTTCCGTATACACTAAAAGTCCTTTTCCAATCAGACGGTCTAACATTGCAGTACAAGAAGTATATAATCCACCACCATTGTCTCTGACATCAATGATCAGCCCTTTCATTCCTTGTGCTTCAAGATCATCTACTGCATGGATAAACTGATTCACTGTAACTTTATCAAACTGAGCGATATAGATATATCCAATCTCGTCCTCCATCATCTTATAAGTTACCGTTGGTACTTCAATTTCATTACGTACAATCTCAAAACTCATCTCATCTAAGCTATCTCCACGAAGAACGGTAAGTTTTACTTTTGTCCCCTTCTCGCCCTTCATCTTGGCTACGACTGAATTAATATCCATCCCTGTAACATCAACATCATCTACTTTATAAATAATGTCTCCAGCCATAACACCGGCTTGATCTGCAGGACCATCTGGGAATGGTCTTGTGATCGTCATTGTAAGAGTTTCTCTATTTTGTCCAACATATGCCCCAATCCCACAGTAGGTACCATCAATTGACTGATTTAATTCATCGTACTCTTCCTTCGAATAATAACAAGAATATGGATCATCCAGTGCCTGCATCATACCTTTTAAGATTGCATTATCGTACTGTTCGCCTGTCACATCATAAAGAAAATACTTTGAAATGATCCCTTGCATATAATTCATCTTTGTTGTAAGAGCCGCATCTAATAATGTATCATTTTTTTGATCCTTATTTGAAGTTCCCTGCTCTATTCTAATTGAATTGTTTTCCAGGGACACACGATAATTAATAAATAAAGCCGAAAACACAATACTGCATACTAAAATTGCGCAAAGACTTCCTGTAATAATTCCAGCCGTAAATTTGTTCTTCATGTTACCTCCTGCTTAAGGCAAGTATCTCTGTCTTAAAATAAACTTCTTTTTTAATAGCTTATGTAGATCAATGGGTCTACATACGTACCATTTAAAACAACGCTAAAATGAAGATGTGGTCCAGTTGAGATACCAGTGGAACCAACCAATGCGATCGTCTGTCCCTTAGTTACTTTATCACCTGGTGATACAAGTAATTTGGAACAGTGAAGATATCTAGTTACAAAACCATTACCATGATCGATATTGACATAATTCCCTCCCGAAACGCTATAAGAAGCTTCCGTAACTGTTCCTGGCAATGCAGCCACAATAGATGCTCCTTGAGCGCCGCCAATATCAACTCCTCGATGATAGGTACTAGCACCTGCAGTCGGTGCTACACGATATCCAAATTTCGAAAAGATTCTTCCGTCACCTGGGAGTGGCCAAGTCATCTTTCCAAGTGAAGTACTCTGCGTCGATGAGCCAGAGCCAGAGGAGCTGTTTCCGTTATTTTGATTTGCTAACGCCTGTTTCTTTGCTTCTTCTTCAGCTCTTTTTCTTTCTTCTTCGGCTTTTCTTTTTTCCTCCGCAATTCGTTTTGCCTCTGCATCCTTAATTTCCTGAATATTGGCATTTACCGCGGTAATCTGATCTGCATACTCTTGGAATAACTCCTCATCTGCGCCAATTGCTGCAGTATATCGTTCAATTTCAGCACCTTTTTGAGCCGATAATTCCTGTAACGTCTGTTGTTCAAATAATTGCTCTTCTTCCGCTGTCTTAAGTTCATCCAGCTTTGCTGCAAGATAAGTTTCCTGCTGCTGAATCAGTTCTTTCGTGGCAATATATTCATTGAGCATATTACCATCATATTCTGATATTTTTTTTGAATACTCGACTTGATTTAGGAAATCTATGATGTTACCAGAGCTCAAAAATACCTGTACAATATCATCCGAACCATTCTCATATAAATATTGTATTCTCTTCTTCATAGTTTCATACTGGGAAGCCTCTTTCTCCTTCGCAGCTTCTAAATCATTTCTCGTTTGATCAAGTTCTTCTTTGGTACTTGCTATCTCGGCTTCCAGCTTTTCTAAACTGGCAGTCAGATCATTTAACTGCATATCCAGCTTTTTAATATAATTTAGAATATTGTTCTTTTCCGCCTCCAGCTTTTTGATATTCGCAAGTGTATTTTGCTTATTCGCCTCGAGTTCCTTTTTCTTGTTTTCCGCTTCCTTTAATTTATCCTCATATGTGCTTAAATTCACTGTCGCTAGATAATCATTCCCACGCACGCTTCTAGAAGCAGCATATACTGACTGCATGCTTTGTCTAGATGAGCCATACATGAAAGCTGGTAAACTAAGTGCTGCTATTAAGCCAACCGATAAGACTCGATAGCTATTCGCTTTTTTCTGCTTCATATTTATCCCCCTAAATCTAATGTATCTCTTTTTACTAACTAAATTAATTAATCTTTCGTAATTGTTTTCCTAATGTCATAAAACTTCCCAAAAATCCAATACCAACACCAATTGCCAATGAGATTGGAATTAATGCTGAAAAGACAGAACCAGCCTTTAATAACGGTGTTTGTCCGAACGGACTATTAAATCCAGTCATTAAATATGCAATTGCCTTATTGTAAACAAAGTATAACAGTCCTAATGGCAGAATCGCTCCAACAAGGCCGATGATAATACCTTCCACAATGAATGGTGCGCGGATAAAGAAATCCGTTGCTCCAATCAGCTTCATAATTGAAATTTCTTGACGTCGTACGGAAACACCCATCGTTACCGTTGTACTGATTAAGAAAATCGCAACTCCTAAAAGGATTGCAATAATAATACCAGTTCCATACGCAAGACCTTTATTTACACCGCTAAACATATCTGCAATTGCTTTAGAACTGTTTACCTGACGAACCCCGGGAATTGATTGGAGATATCGAACTAGTACATCCTGTAGTTCTATATCATTTAAGTATACAATATAATGCGCCGAATTTTCTAATGGATTATCATTTCCAAAACTCGCAATCTGTTCTGGATTCAATTTAGTCGCTTTATATTCTTCCCAAGCTTCTTGAGCAGAGACATAATCATAACTGCTAACTTCTGCACGAACTCTGATTTTATCTCCAATAGCCGAAATCTCTTCGTCTGTTATGTTTTCGTCAAAAAAAACGGTTACACTTACCCCTTTTTCAGCATTTAATAATAAATGTTGAAAATTCATAAGCAAACAATAAAAAATACCAAATAAAAACAAACAGGTTGTAATCGTTCCAATGGATGCAATGGAGAACATACGATTACGTTTGATATTTTTAATGCCCTGTTTAATGCTATAAATCAACGTAACTATTCTTTGCATGTGCATATCCACCTTTTTTTGAATCGCTGATAAGGACACCATTCTTCATGGTAATTACTCGCTTTTGCATCGCATCTACAATTTCCTTATTATGTGTTACTACCACTACCGTAGTTCCTCGTTTATTTACTTCTTCTAGAAGATGCATGATCTCCCAAGAGTTTTTTGGGTCCAGATTTCCCGTAGGTTCATCCGCTAACAACATAACTGGATTGTTAACCAGTGCACGTGCTAGGGCAACTCTTTGCTGTTCACCACCTGATAACTGCTTTGGATATGATTTGTGCTTTTCCGATAGTCCAACGATTGAAAGCATCTTTGGCGTTTGTCTCTGAATAATCTTCGTTGGGGTTTCAATGATTCGCTGAGCAAATGCTACATTCTCAAATACGGTTCGATCCTGTAATAATCTAAAATCTTGAAATACAACTCCAATTGTTCTTCTATATTTAGATACCTGCCAACGCTTTAAACGTGATAACTCACGTCCTGCAACAAAAACTTTGCCTTTGGTAGGTAGAATTTCCCTAAGCATTAATTTAATTAACGTGGATTTACCGGATCCTGATGAACCAACGATAAATACAAACTCACCCTTGCGGATTTCAAAGTTTATATCATCAATAGCTTGAGTTCCCTTTTGATATTCCTTGGATACATTTTTAAACAATATCACCGGAGTCTCAATTTCCTGTAAATCTTCTTCAATATCATAAGAAGCCATTACGTATTCCTTTCCTTTCACACCTAACTGAAAAAGCCGCTAATTAGCCTGCTCTAATTAATAAAAAGCAGGCTTAACAGCGGCAACTCTCTTAATACTCAATGTTCTCCATGTATTTCATATACTTAACAACCATAAGAGCGATCTTAAATGTGATTGCATCTTCAAACACTCTTAAGTCAAGGTTTGTGCTCTTTTGAAGTTTATCCAAACGATAAACCAAAGTATTTCTATGAATATAAAGTTGTCTTGATGTTTCTGATACATTTAAACTATTCTCGAAGAATTTATTAATTGTTGTTAATGTTTCATCATCAAACTCATCTGGAGATTTACCATCAAAAATCTCACGGATAAACATCTTACATAAAGGCATTGGTAACTGATAGATTAAACGTCCAATACCTAAATTACTATAAGCAATTACATTACGGTTGCTATAAAAGATTTTGCCAACATCAAGTGCCATCTTCGCTTCTTTATAGGAGCGAGAAACATCCTTAATCTCGTTTACGATCGTACCAAATGCTACATGTACTTTTGTCATCGCTTCGGTATTAAGCATATCAAGAATAACTCTTGCAGTCTTAGTTAAATCTTCATATGTTTCATTTTGTTTTACTTCTTTTACAAGAATGATATTTTTCTCATCAACCGCTGTGATAAAATCTTTCGTCTTGGTTGAGAATAAACCACGTACAGTCTCTAACGCGTTTGTATCTTTTTCATTCTTTGTTTCAATAATGAATACAACTCGTCTAACATCGGTTTCAATATGAAGTTTCTTTGCACGATTATATATATCTACTAATAACAAGTTATCTAACAATAAATTCTTAATGAAGTTATCCTTATCGTATCTCTCTTTATATGCTACTAAAAGATTTTGGATCTGGAAGGATGCAATCTTTCCAACCATATATACATCGTCACTGTCACCTTTTGCTAAAATGACATATTCTAATTGATGCTCATCAAAAACTTTAAAAAACTGATATCCTTGAAGTACCTGACTGTCAGCTGGTGAATCAACAAACGCCAAAACAGCACTTTCATAATCATCAGCGTTATTTATTGTACTAGCGAGAGCTTTTCCCTCGGTATCCATAACACAGATATCGACTCTTGTGATTGCTTTAAGACCTTCAATTGTATTCTGAAGGATTTGATTTGAAATCATATAATATACCAAACCTTTCTCACAGGAATTCTATAAAAATATTACTAATCATCTATTTATGTATCATTTTATCATCCATTTCGTAAAAAGTAAACATAAATTCTATCTATTTTTGTCTATTTTTTATGAATGCAATCAAAAATCAATTAGTTTATTTACAAAACTAATTGATTTTTGATTTATTTTATATGTTCGTCTCTCGTTGCTCGGGAACGTCTGTTTTTGAAGTCGATAGAAATTCTTATGCAAAAAAAGGCTTCCTAAGAACTTAGGAAGCCTCTTATATGTTATATAATTAGTGAACAATAACTTCTTCTGTCTCTTTATCGAATACATGGATCTTGGATAAATCAAGAGCGATCTGAATTGTATCACCAGGTCTAGCCTGTGTACGTGGGTTAACACGTGCTGTAATATCAAACTGATCTACAGTGAAGTATAAGAATACTTCAGCACCAAGAAGTTCGTAAACCTTAACTGTTGCATCAATAACACTGTCTTTAGAGTTGTTGATGAATACTTCTTCATCATGTACATCTTCTGGACGAATACCAAGAACAACTGTCTTGTCTACATAACCACCATCAACAAGTTTCTTAGCTTTTGCTTCAGGAACTTTGATAGAGTGAGAACCAAACATTAATCTAACTTCAGAACCATTCTGAACAACTTTACAATCGATGAAGTTCATCTGAGGAGATCCCATGAAACCAGCAACGAATAAATTGTTTGGCTTATCGTATAAGTTCTGAGGAGTATCTACCTGCTGAATAACACCATCCTTCATAACTACGATTCTTGTACCAAGTGTCATAGCTTCTGTCTGGTCATGTGTTACGTAGATGATTGTAGTTTCAAGTCTTTGATGTAATTTGGAAATCTCAATACGCATCTGAACACGTAACTTAGCATCAAGATTTGATAAAGGCTCATCCATAAGGAATACCTTAGGATTACGAACGATAGCACGACCCATAGCAACACGCTGTCTCTGACCACCGGATAAAGCCTTTGGTTTACGATCAAGTAAGTGTTCGATACCAAGGATCTTAGCTGCTTCCTTAACGGATTTTTCAATTTGATCTTTTGGTACTTTTCTTAATTTAAGGCCGAATGCCATGTTATCGAATACTGACATATGTGGGTATAATGCGTAGTTCTGGAATACCATTGCGATATCTCTGTCTTTTGGTTCTACGTCATTTACTAATTTATCTCCGATCCATAATTCACCGGAAGAAATTTCTTCAAGACCTGCGATCATACGAAGTGTTGTAGATTTACCACAACCTGAAGGTCCTACGAAGATGATGAATTCTTTGTCTGCGATTTCAAGATTAAAATCATGAACGGCTACGAAACCGTTTGGATATGTTTTGTTAATATTTTTAAGTGATAAGCTTGCCATATTATATGTTCCCCCTTGTTTTTTTAATAAATTTGTATGTTATTCTCTATCTGCACTACATACGGCTCATGTACTAAATTTGATAGTTTTACTATACACCAATGGTTTCTCTAAAACCATGTCCCAAATCCACAAATTAAATTTTGGCGATTTGTTTATTTTGTATACCAAGGAGGAAAAACTGCTTATTTCTCGAAAATATAACCTATATTCGTGCTCATTTACTGTTTAATTTCAATAAATCCTTCCCCTCGCACTTCCCTTGCATCACTAACAATCACAAAGGCACTCGGGTCGATTTGTGCAACTAGATCAACAAGCGCTACAATTTCTTTGTTCTTTACCACACAAAGTAACATATTTCTGCTCGTATTGGAGTACATTCCTTGTACAGGAATGCTAGTTACCCCTCGATCTATATTGTGCAATATTTCATTTGCAATGTTGATATGCTCATCCGAGATGACATAAACAAGCTTTGCAAAGTCAGTTCCTTCTAAAATATTGTCCATGACTTTTGTCGTCACGTATACGATGATAATCGCATAAAGTGCCTTGCTTAATCCAAACACGGCTGCACCAACGATTACGATCGTTCCGTCAATGTAGCGTAACAACTGTGCTACGGAGTAATGTGGAAACTTCTTTTGTATGATGGCACCGAATAAGTCTGTTCCTCCCGTGCTGCATCCGTACGCAAACACAAGGCCAAGGCCTACTCCCATCAGCACTGCACCAAATATGCTCATAAGCATGATATCATCAAGCGGCATGTGCATGCTCGGTACAATAGACAATGCCACTGTAAACGTAACAGTGGCATACATTGTATTCATTACATATCGTCTACCAAGTACGATCCAGGCACCAATCACTAGAGGTATATTTACTAACGTGTTCGTAACCCATAGCGGAATGCCTCCTTTCACAACAAATCCCGTAAAATACTTTACGATGATTGCAAGTCCAGAAACGCCTCCTGTTACTAATCCTAATGGTTCAAAGATTCCATTGATTGCGACTGCCATTAACACTGTTCCTAGCGTTACCATGATATACTTGGCAAAAGGATTTTTCTTATTTAGTAATTCCATTATTCTCTTCACCTTTTTGATTGTTATATTGCGCAACTCTCTTGCGAAATATCCTTGCACGTAAGGCCCTGTCTTTTTTGCGGTTTCTGAATTTTTCGTATAGGCCTTCAAGATGAAGTCTCTTTACAATTACAGGGGGCTCTTTCCGCTCAAATATCATTGCGTCCAATACACCACCCATACCTATAAATAGTTTTGCATTTACCTGTGTACGGTTCTCCATGATCCATTGTTCTTGTAATGGACTAGGGAGCGTACTGATCAAGATGTCAGGAGCAACTCCATTGATCGCATTTACGATTTGCTCATCTCCTAAATGGTCATCGTAACAATAAGTTCCTCGGATGCTGAACTTCGGAATCGTGCGCCTGCAGAACTCCGTCACACGACGCACCTCATCCTCATCCTGACATAATAAATAAATAACCTTCTCTTCTCTCAATCGTTTCGCCATTGTGACTAGAGAGTTATAGCTCAGTACTACATTCTTATCCTCTGCTAACTCTCCTTGCATGTCCACAATATGCTTCTCACTAGGAAGCACTAAATCTGCATCCTCGATATACTGTCTGTATGCCTCGTCCTCCTGCGCCTTTAAACAAAGCTCCGTTGTAAGTAAGAAATACATGTTCAACTTGCTATTGCTTAAGTATACATTCGTTATATGGAGTAAATAGTCTTCTGAAACAAGGTCGACCTTTACTCCCATAATATCGGTTTGTCTATGCATATGCTCATCCTCTTTCCTGTTACAAAGCAGGTCAGTGATTACGCATCCTTATTTCCAAGTATGATAAGGATATCATATCCACCTTCAATCGTTTCTGTCTCTA
>JAQXNU010000288.1 GCA_029098165.1 Clostridiales bacterium | reverse complement strand
CACTTTATTTCATCATTCATATTTCTTTATCCTTTAACTGAAAATTGGTATTTTATTGCTTCCTTGATAGGTCAAGTTGCCTGTCTATTAAAGACTAACTAGAGATTAATGCTCTAATTCAATCGTATAGATTTCTTTCACAGGAAATGTTATTTTAACCAATCCGATCGAAACAAATTCGCCACTCATCTTACTAAATTCATGCAAAATCAAATCACTGGCTCGATAGAAATTATCTTCGGCATCTTCCATCATCAGAGCTAATGTACAATGTGGGACCCATCTATCTGGGCAATACCATTCCCAACCAGTTGTATCAAAGTCTTTTAAACATTCATGCAATTCTCTTTGTAATTGATACATATCAGCATTCATTACAGGGGATGCAAAAATAGTCCTTGTATCATTAAACATTCCAACGGAACCAAGATATGCTGGAATTTTCTTATGTGTTAGTGCAAAACTCTTTAATTGTTGTATACATCCTACTTCATCAACATCATTGAAACAAGCCAGTGTAAGATGTGGTCTTGTTTTCCATTCCAAAAACTTAGTACTTAACTTTTCATCCGCTACTCGTTTCGACAGATGAAAAAGCTTTTTCTCTGTTTCTTCATCAAAATATAATTCGATTGCATACTGCATATGATCTACCTCCTTACTTGCCAAAGAAAGAAAATACTCACTTTGCTCGTGCTTCTTCTCTTAAAAGTGATATTTTCAATTTATCGACTTACTCATACGTAAGAAAAATACTTGTTACAATGTCACGTGCTCTACTTCCTGTTGCAGGTTGTGATGATTCTTCGCTTTCCATAAAAACAGCAAAACAATATTTTTGTGTATCCTTTTCAGCAATGCCAACATACCATCCTTCTTTATTTTGATTTGTTCCTGTTTTACCATAGATTGAATAGCCGTTTACTTCATCATAAAGCATAACATCTCGAAGGATCCCTATTTCCTTCTCGGTATATATGCTATCACCACCAAAAATTTTTTTTATTACTTGCACTTGTTCCATTGGTGATATTTTCAAAGAAGAACCCAACCAAAATCCATTTAGCTCATCACGGGGATTTATGTTCGAACCATTCCATTGCGATATATCACAATTGCCATATGCCAAACTGTCTAATTCTTCTTGAACCTCATTTATTCCTACTTCGTCAATAACTTGTCGAAAATACCAAATACATGATGAGTTAAATGCTTCTCTTAGCGAAAGATCGTGATTCCATTCGTCGATTGGATAGGTGGCGCCATTGTAGTTCATTTTTGAATTTTCATCTGTTATAACATCATTTTTCAGACCAATTAAAGTAGATACGATTTTAAAGGTCGAATATGGCGAATACAGTTTTTCAGCAATTTTCTTATTATAAACTATGTACTTATCTGTTTCAAAATCATAAACAACGGCACAACCATTAAAATTACGAAACAAATCACTATAATCTTCATTTACGAATTCTTTTTCTGTTTCAAAATTCTTATCACAGAGATTGTCTTGGCTTGAACCTTCCAATATTTTAGTATCATGATTATCTTCTAATGTGTTAATTCCTTCGTTCTTCTCAAATGCTTTGCTTTTTTTGTTTTCTCCCGATACTTTACTTTCTTCGTTTTCTTCTATTATTGTAGGAGCACCATCAGAAAAGCTTTCACTTTGTTTTTTGCTTCTACATCCAGTTAATGTTACACATAGTAATATAATTATCACGAGTTTCTTCATTAATTTCTTCCTCCTACCCAATTTATAGATCAATAAATTGGATTTTAGCTATATTCATCGTAATATAAACCTTGACGATTTTAAAGCTGTTTTGCATAGTCAAAACTACCTAAACAAAGGGGCATACCACATTCACTTTACAGCCTTTCAAGATCCAATACTGTCCCTCGCTAACAGATACATAACATTTTTTCTCGAATGTCTCTTCAACAACAATCTCTTCATATTGCCTACTATCGTAGATGCAATAATATCCCTCGTTTTTACCAGTTGTAACAAGTGTTCAATTTAAGGTTCGCTGCTTATACATCGGAAGGAGGAATCAAAGTAATTGCAATACAGAGTATCATTCGTAGTGATATCAGTTTTTTCATGCACCTATCCTCCTTATAACTATAAAATACCACTAATTGTTAGAATACTCAAGTGCAATAATAGATTCATAATCATAAATATAGTACATCAAAAAACTAAAATACTACATTTTATTTCTTCTATATTTGGGATATGTTAGAGTGAATAAATATATGAGAAACGAGGAGATAAAAATGAAGAACACAAGTGATATGACCAGTGGAAATCCTCTAAAGATTATTTTACTCTTTGCATTACCAATCTTATTAGGAAATCTGTTTCAGCAGTTTTATAATTTAGTAGATACGAGTGTAGTCGGTCACGTTTTAGGAGAAGATTCTTTGGCTGCAGTTGGTGCGACAAGTCCAGTATATACGTTGATCATCAGTTTTGCGTTTGGTATGTCCAATGGCTTTTCTATTGTGGGGGCCAGAATCTTTGGAGCAAAGAAAGAGGAACAGTTAAGACGAAGTTTTGCGATGTCTATTTTACTAACAACTGTGATGTCGGTATTGCTCACGATCATTGGACATTTGATTCTTATGCCATTATTGAGAGTATTAAAAACACCTGAAAGTATTATTCAGGAGTCTTATTCGTACATAATCATTATCTTGTCTTTTGCTTTTGTTACGATGTTTTATAATATGTTAGCTGGATATTTACGTGCCGTTGGAAATAGCAGAACACCTTTGTATTTCTTAGTCATTGCTTCAATCGTCAATGTTATTTTGGATCTGATATTTGTTGCGGGCTGTTCCATGGGCGTAAAAGGAGCTGCAGTGGCAACGGTTTGTAGTCA
>JAQXNU010000287.1 GCA_029098165.1 Clostridiales bacterium | reverse complement strand
CATGTGTTAAGCACGCCGCCAGCGTTCATCCTGAGCCAGGATCAAACTCTCATATTAAAGTTTAATCTCTTCAGAACAAATGCTGACATCTAAGTTTGCCTTATTGTCATCTTTGATCCGTTTACTGATTTAGGGTTGTTTTAATCTTACGATTCAAAACAGTTCTTTTTGTTTCAAACGAATTTCAAGGTTGTTTCACTGTTCAGTTATCAAAGTCCACAAAGTGTTTTCTAAACACTCGCTTGCTGTTTGCGTTTGTTTTATTACCGCGTCAGCAAAAATGATTATAGCACTACATAACAGACATGTCAACACCTTTTTAAAACATTTTTTATGCCAAATTATGGTTATTCAGTGTAACCACAAGATATAGTATTATCAGTGGATATTTTTTCTATATATGCTATAATACATTAAAAAAATTTTTAAATATTTTTAAATATTCTGATGAAAAGAAAAAATAAACTGGTACGGAATATAATCGGTACCAGTTTATTATATACAATATTAAATTACTACTTTTGTACTAAGTGAACAGCAAAACCACCTAATTCACCCTTTAAGTAGATAGCAACCATCTTACCATTCTTATATTTTGCTGTATCCATATCGAATTCAAAACCTTGAAGTTCCATATGATAAATTGCACGTTCAATGTAATTTGTCTGGATTGCAATATGACCGTGAGCTCCTAAGTAAGGCTGCTTCATTACTTCAATTGCAGTTCCTGCAAATATAGAGCTGTTTCCAATATTCTTAGTAAATCCAAAAAGTTTCTCAAATGATGTTGCAACACCATCCGCTTCTACTTCAGAAGTAGCATTAATACCAACATGTCTTAATTCAAATCCAAGCATTGTATTAACTGCTTCTCTTGTTAAACGTTTGATTTCATCAAATTGTCCAGCATTGATTAATGCTTCATTAACCATCCAGCTACCACCACATGCTAGAATCTTAGGGAAGTCAAGATAAGAATTTATGTTCTTTGCATTGATACCACCTGTTGGCATAAAACGCATATTTACATAAGGAGCTGCCATAGCCTTGATCTTTGCAATACCACCGGACTGTTCAGCTGGGAAGAATTTTACGGCTTCTAAGCCAAGTTCAATTGCCTGCTCAATATCCGTTGGACTTGATGTACCTGGTGTAATTGGAATATTCTTTTCTTGACAATATTTTACAATCTTAGGGTTAAGACCTGGACTAACGATAAATTTACAACCAGCTGCAATTGCACGATCTACCTGTTCTGTAGTTAAAACAGTACCTGCACCAACAAACATATCTGGGCAAGCTTCTACCATTCTACGAATAGCTTCTTCAGCAGCTTCCGTTCTAAATGTTACTTCTGCTACTGGAAGGCCTCCCTCGCAGAGTGCTTTCGCTAAAGGTGCTGCATGGTTTGCATCATCAATCTTTACAACTGGGATAATACCTAACTTTTCAAAGCGTTGCAATACTTCATTCATTTTTATTTGCTCCTTTACATTATTATCATAACACAGCAATATTCAACCTAAAATTACTAGGTTGCTGCTACTAAATCCATATATTATGCTTATAGCTTATTACTGGATGTAAGTGCTTACATTATGAGTATACTCCAAGCAAAAAATAATTTCAAGAGCAGAATAAAAAACAAAGGGGCTGTGAAAAAACATCAAATAGAACAGTGAGCAAAGATGCGGGAAATCATATTAGAATTTGGCTGCCTTTCTCTTTCGGCCGGACTTAGCCAAATTCTAATATGATTCCCCGCATCTCATGCTCATCTTTTATGTCTTTTTTCACAGCCTCTATATACCTAGCTTAACAAAGACTTTGATAGGTTCACTGTGAAATTTAAAATGAAATTGTTATTATATAAAATGGACAGGAAAACACTTTCATTTATCATTTCAAAACAGCTCTTACCAAATCCTGTTCCACTAAAGATTGTAATTACGATACCAAGCAACCAAACAGTAATAAGTCCACGTAAGAAACCTGCTACAAGACCCGTTAACTTATTAATCTGGTGCAAGACAGGTAGCTTGCTGATCACATCAAGAACAGTACATAATATACGTAATCCGATAAACAAGACTAAAAATGTAATGACAAAGCACAAAGCATTGATAATAATACATGCAAGTGAATGACTTAAATACTCTGTAAAATCACTAACTTTTAAAGCATTGTATACATCTTTTTTATTTGTATCAATTAATGTGTTTTTTAATGACTTCGGTATTGGAAGTTTCTCTATTTTCTCTTTCTGCTCTGCACTGGTAACTATTGCACTATCAATTTGATCAAGATTTAATGCCTTTTCAACTTTCTTTGAAAAGTAAGATACGACTTCCTCTTTTTCCTGAAGTGCTTTACTTATATGCGGACTAATTAAAAGCGTTAAAACCAATGCTACTATCATGGAGCAGATTGAAAACACGGTCTTAATCAATCCTGCCTTATATCCTAAGAATGTATATAAAGCTAGGATACCTATAACTATCAACGATAAAATATTCATCTTATTCCTCCTTGGTTTCTACCATATCTAGCGTGTCGAATCCCGTATCCGTTATGGCGAAGAACTCCTTTGAGCTACGCCCCTTAATAATTTTTCTAACTGTAGAGGTAAAATTATCGTTAAATACGGTTTTGCCTTTCATATTCATAACCTGGCAAGATAAATCATTATAAAATACAATATAGTCATCTGTTGCGGTCATATCGGTATAACTGTAGGATACACTGCTGTTCATAATCTTCTTTCCATTGAGATTATAAACATAAATAGGATTTGCTACTGCTCCATCTTCTGATTCCAGTACGACTCCAACATATTGATCCGTGCTAATAATATCTACAATCTTTTGTGTATAGATTTCTTTACTCAATTCAACTGGTATCTCTTCCATTGAGTACAGATAGAGTCCATCTTCCATGTAGATTGCAACATTATTATTAGTAACAAACTCAATCTTTGGAACAAAGGACATAAAAGAAAAATTACCTACGACTTGATCAATATAGTTCTTTCCTACATCACCAAAATTTCGAAAGGTTACTTGACTTGTTATCGTATCATTCTCAACCTTAATATAGGATGTCACCAGCTTTGTACCATCATCCGATAATGCCATCGTAATTGGAAAACCATCCTTGGTTGCCAATGATTTAATTGATAACAATGGCTGAGTACTCTCCATACTATAAATGTTAATATAGTCCTCTGTTCCATTATTCATAAGTATTGCTGCCACTCCCTGACTCGCTACCTTAACTTCAACAATGGAATAGAGTGTTTCAATCGCATTACTTACACCGGAACCATTTACGATATAAGCTGTTTTTCCACCCATATCAGCAATGATTGCATAATTACTATTTACATCCACAATAGGATTTTTCATATTATAAGATACATTCCATACCTGTTTCCCATCCGCAGCTATTGTTTCTGCACCATCACGTGTTGTTCTAAGAATCCCATTCTTATAAGGCGTCACATGGTCAGCATCTATATTAGGAATCTCTACTGTATTCCTAACTTTAAATGCATTATAACTCTTCGTTTTTATTGTAAGTACTATAATACCAGCTACAAGTAGTAAAAAGAGAAACACTACAATAACTACTATGTACTTCAGTTTTCTCCGTCTACTTTTATTGATTTCATCAACTCTTAAGTTTCCTCTTTTTAATCTTTCCATAATATCCTCTAAATGTTTATCTTATTCCTTATCTCTTACTAAGACTAATTATACATTATTTTTACATAAAAACCACTATCTTTTTCAATCAGATTTTTTAGGCAATAAAATCACCTGTCCAACATATATAACATCTTCGTTTTTTATCTGATTTAAGTCCTTTACTGTAGTTATCACTCCATAGCTTCCACATTCCTGAATGCAGATAGATGCAAGTGTATCACCAGCCTTTACCGTATATTCCGTAAGTGTTGAGGGATCAATATTGGAAACAGGCTGTGTCGTAGGCTCGGGTACTGTTGTAGGTGAAGGTACCACTTTCGTTGGTTCACTAATCACTTTGGTCGGTTCCGCTTCTGTCACTGCCTTCGTTGGTTCAAGTACTGGGGTTGGCGTTAATACGATATTTTCTTTCGTTGGCTGTTTTGTGATCTGAGTCTGAACCTTATTCTGATCTGAAATTGAAGATACTACCTTACTCTCTTCTTTTGGTTCAGTTTCTTTTGCTTCAAGCTCTTTCTCAAAGATATTATTCTTCATCACCTGAAGATCACCCTCTAGATCTTTCATTCTTCTGTTATTATTAAACATTGTTACACCCACGATCAATGCCACAACTAGCATTAATGTCCCTGCGGCATAGCCCAATCTCAACATTTGCTTTTGATCCCTTTCTGGGGTTGCTGCAGTTTTTTTATCGGTTAAGATTGTCTTCACCGCACGTGTTGCATGATCATTAACCTGCTCTTCTTCTCTCCTTATCCTCTTATGATCTACCATATAGTTCTGCATTTCTTCATTTTTCTCATAATAGATATAGTATCCGGATTGCAAAACCATAGAAACTCCGTCAAATAAATAAAAATTATGCTCCTTTTCCAACGCATCATATGTAAATAACACCTTATCCCTTCCTGCAAAGTTATTGATTTGTATCTGTTCTAATCTCTGCAGATCCTCATTCTCTAAGCCTGTCCCGCCATAATACCAACCTACGATCTCTGCCTCTGGGAAATATTCTTTTATCTTTTCATAGATAATCGTCCATACTTCCTCCGTAAATATGTTCTGACTCTCCACTTCTTCAGTCTCAACTTTTATTGCACCATATAGAAAAACATTTCTCTCCTGGTCTGTATTTCTATATTCACCAACCAACACTGCAATGCAATGATTCGTATAATCTCCCTCTGCTAACTGTTTTGTATATGTCTTAACATAATCCTCAATATAAATTTTTAATCCATCACCAATTTTTCCTATCTGCCGAACATTCTTTGGCGTTTTTACCTTTAGATTCGCTTTTTCAGAAACCGTAATAAGATTATCGTAATGATCTGATCTGTCTGCCATAGTACTTGTCCCTCCATACTAAGATAGCTTAATTCAACAACTAATCTAATAAAGAGATGGTATCACAAGCACTCTGCTGTTTTTGTCACTTTATATAAAGATTTCATTTCAACTTATCGTTTTGTTTCTGTCACTTTCCCTACTCAGCTAGTCTTTTCACTATATTTCCTCTTTATTTTAAGAAAATTTCGCTATTTAAGTCGAATTAGCAATATTTATTACATACGATTTTATGTCTATCTTGGTATAGGTCGGAAATAATCTTTATAGAGACAACCTTTTTTCTTTCATAGAATAAAGAGTAAATCGAAAGGTGGGTTCCCCCTGTGAAACAATATATGGAGAAGAATAGAAAAATCTTTTACTTTGACTCAAAAGAATACCATGCCCCATATGATTTTGGAAATACATTATCAAGTATGCTGGAGAATAACAATTATAAGACGAAAAATCTCGTTTTTTTATGTATAGGTTCCGATCGTGCTACTGGAGACTGCTTAGGACCACTTCTTGGTTATAAACTATCCTCATTTAACCGGCATCAGTATTCCGTTTATGGAACACTGGAACAGCCTGTGCATGCAAAGAATTTAAAAGAAACTATGGATAAAATCTATGCTGAAAATTCCAACCCATTGATCATTGCTATTGACGCATCTCTCGGAAAAGCATCTCATGTAGGATTCTTTACTCTTGGTGAAGGACCTCTCAAACCTGGTGCTGGCGTAGATAAGGATCTTCCGTATGTTGGAGATCTTTTCATTACTGGCATCGTAAATCTTTCCGGATTATTTGACCAGATGTTGTTGCAAACGACACGCCTTGGTACTGTTATGTCTCTTGTAGATCATATATATCAAGGTATCAATCACTGTCTGATAAAACTTTCAAGAAGTATTGTTTAAATAAAAAAATCTTAGAAAAAAGAACCATGATGTCATAAAACTCCTTCATGATTCTTTCTTCTAAGATTTTTTTATTCTACTTTGCTTTTTTCTACAGGTATTGTTTCGCCACTCAATGACATCGCTTGTGCAACGGTACTTGCTCTACCTGAATTAATCAGATCGATCAAATTATCGATCTTTGAAATCATCATCATATCCTTTCCAAGGTATGATTCATATTTATTTGCAATCTCAATTGAAAATGTTCTAACTTTTTCATCGGTCTGCTTATGTTCTTCATATACCTGTTCGCATTCCTGCTTTAGCTTACTCATTTCTTCTCGAGATTTTTCGCGAATCTCTTTTTCGATCACTTTACTTGTTTTTGTCTCGAATTCGACAACAGCTTCCTTTTTCTCTTCTGAAATCGCCTTTAACTCGCCTTCTAGTTCTTGTATTTCACGATTAAAATCTTCAAGACTATACGTACTCTCGTCTTTATCCTTCTTGATATCCTTTGCAATTACATTGATCCTTTTTTGGTTTTTGGCCAATTTAGCACGGATCGCACGAATATCGATAACTGCCTCTGGATGCTGCTCCTTTGTCTTCGCATTGATCCATAAATATAATCCACCAAAGATAAGCACAGTAATGATATAATCGATTACTAAATATACTGTCTTTTGAGGAAGCAGGAATTTATAAACACCATACGGAATAATAAATAGAGTTACAACAATCGTTATTAGGATTGTCCCAAGATCCTTAAGAGATCGAGGCATAAATAACGCATGGTAAAAAGAGTTATTTAGAATTCTCGGAATATGATTTTTTTCATATACAGACTTTAATTCCTGTTTCAATCGGATCTTTTCTGCACTTAAATCAGAAGTCTCATCTTTAATACGCTCGGATACTTGAGCCATCTTCTCCTTATCACGTTTTCCTTTTGCTTTCTTTATGCGGCTTTTCACCTTATCCATCTGCTCATCATAAGATGACTCTACTTCCAGTTTACGTTTCTTTATTGTTTGAGAGATCTCTTCTGCAATTGCTTTTTCCTTTAACGCAATTTGCTTTTCTAGCTGATTCTCTTTATTTGCTAACGTTATACTTTGACTTTTATACCCTTCCAACTCCAGCAGATTCTGCTTCATCGTGTAAAGAGTATCAATTCCCCCAGTAAGTACATTTTCCTGTTCCATAATAACCTCCTCTTACATTAGTTATAGCTGTACTCTTCCATCTAGCGCACGTAGGAGTGTGACTTCATCAATGTACTCTAAATCTCCCCCGACCGGAACACCACTTGCAATACGTGATACTTTAATTCCCGCTGGCTTTATCAGCTTACTAATATACATTGCTGTCGCTTCTCCCTCAAGACTGGAATTCGTTGCAATAATAACCTCATCTACATCTCCTTGAAGACGTAGCATCAATTCTTTTAATCTAATATCAGCAGGTCCAATACCTAACATTGGCGAGATTGCCCCGTGAAGGACATGATAAACACCATCATATTTTCCCGTCTTCTCGTATGCTGCCAAGTCTCTTGTATTCTCTACTACCATTATTATCTTTTTGTTTCTCTTTTCACTTGAACATATCGGACAAACTTCTTTATCCGTTAACGTTTGACATACCTTACAATATCTCACATTATTTTTTGCTTCAACAATTGTCGACGCTAAGCGTTCTACCTGATCTTGGGGCATATTAATTATGTGAAATGCTAATCTTTGAGCAGATTTTGCACCAATTCCCGGAAGTCTTCCTAACTCTTCTATTAACTTGCTAATCTGAGTACTATAATAATCCACTTTTTCACCTAAATCCCTATTTACTATTAATTTACTTATTCGTTTTTATCATACTTTATTATACCATAATTTTCAATATTTATCTAAAAAGCGCAAGCCAATTTATAACATAAAACGAGCCTACGATTCATCATCCTAGGCTCGTGAAAATTATACTGATAACCGATTTAGAACATTCCGCCTAAGCCACCTAAACCACCAAGGCCGCCTGCGATTGAATTCATTACTTCCGCAGATTCTTCTTCCATCTTACGTAAAGCTTCATTTGTAGCTGCAACAATAAGATCCTCTAACATTTCGATATCATCTGGATCAACAACTTCTTTTGATAATTTTACAGAAAGAACTTCTTTTTTACCAGAAACAGTTACAGTAACTGCACCGCCGCCTGCACTTGCCTCCCATTGTTTTTCTTCCATTTCTTTTGTCTTTTCTTCCATCTGCTTCTGCATTCTCTGTGCCTGCTTCATCAGATTATTCATATTTCCAGGCATACCACCTGCAAATCCTCCACGTCTTGCCATTATTCTACTCCTTTCGTCTCTTAGTCCACATATTCAATCGGGACTTTTTTTATTAATTTCGTCAAATCTGGATATCGATTTAACTCATTTTTGCTACTTACTGTTTTGGTCCTAATTTGTACTTCCTTATGAATTACGTCCTGAATTGCTTTACTAATCTTTGAAAGCTGTGCTTCTCGATTAATGTAAGATTCATCTACTTTGCTTTCAAATAACAATGTGATCATATTTCCTTCACCTGGTACAACTTTAGCACTAATCAATGTCATTTTCTCTGGTGCCCCAACACGATTTATGATATCTCTCCAGTTCTGCGCTACTAACTTTAAATCTTCACTGATTGCTTTTGGAAGTTCAACAGGGATTTCTGGTTCTGTATTCACAGACTCCTCTACGGGAGCATTACCGGAGATTGTCACACCATGTTCTATCTTCTCTTCCAAATCGCTTACGCGCTGTAATAACGACTCCAGATCAGTTTCCATCATTGGTTTGCAAAGCTTAACCAGTGCAACTTCGATTACAACTCTCTTTTGAGTCGCATATTTCACCTGATTGGATAGATCCGAAAAGATTCGAATAAATCGGATCAGAAGTTCCATATCACAACTTTTTGCTTCCTGTTTTAACAATTCTAGCTGTTCCTTAGATACTTCCAGGATATCTTCAATATCATCTGAAGCTTTTGCCAATAACAGATTTCTTAGATACCAGGTAAAATCAATTGTAAACTGACCAAGTTCTCGTCCATTTATAATCAATTCTTCCAATAACATGATACATTCAGATACAGAACCTTTTCGAATATAACGTAAAAGTCTTGCAAACACTTCAATGTCAACGGTTCCAAGTACATCTAAGACATTTTCGTAAGTCAAGGTTTTACCAAGATAGAATGCAATACACTGATCAAGCAGACTCAATGCATCACGCAAAGATCCATCCCCTGCCTTTGCAACATAGCGAAGTGCTTTCTCCTCTACGTCAATATGCTCTTTATCCATTAATTCCTGTAAACGTGCTGCGATATCATCAATTGTAATTCGATGAAAATCGTAACGCTGACATCGAGATAGAATTGTGATTGGTATCTTATGCACTTCTGTTGTAGCTAAAATAAATATAACATAAGCAGGTGGCTCTTCCAATGTTTTAAGTAACGCATTAAATGCACCTGTGGAAAGCATATGAACCTCGTCAATGATATAGACTTTATACTTTCCTTCAGTTGGAGAATAACGTACTTCCTCCACAATCTCTCTTATGTTATCAACACCATTATTAGATGCCGCATCTATTTCAATAACATTCATAGATGCCTGTGCCTGAATTGCTTTACACATAGCACATTCATTACACGGATTACCATCTACAGGATGCTCACAGTTAACCGCTTTTGCTAATAACTTAGCAATCGTAGTTTTACCAGTACCTCTTGTTCCAGTAAATAGATATGCATGACCTAGTCGTTCTGCCTTAATCTGATTTCGAAGGGTAGTCACAATATGATCCTGCCCTTTTACATCATCAAAGGAATCTGGTCTAAATTTTCTATAAAGCGCCATGTACGACATATTATCACACATTCCTTTCATTTAGCCTAAAACTCGTATTTATAATTATAACATAGGATGATTACATTAATCAATCATTGGATATACAAAACAGCTCTGAAAGGTAAATACCTTTATATCCTGCCATTTTTGGGAAATCTTTTATATCAACATTTTCGCTTAAAAAATTTAAAGTTATCCACATCATTTATCCGCAACTGCTCCTTGCTGAAAAAAATGTGTATAAATTTT
>JAQXNU010000286.1 GCA_029098165.1 Clostridiales bacterium | reverse complement strand
GGTGTTGGAATGTCTTTGATAAGCTTTTCAAGTTTACTAGGATTAAATTCTTTCATTGCACTCCTCTAATCAACTAATGTTGGCTCAAATGTTTCTTTCCATGGAAGGCCCCATTTATTTAGTGCTTCCATAAATGGATCTGGATCAAATTCTTCGACATTATATACGCCAGGTTTCTTCCATAAACCATTCATCAGCATCATAGCGCCAATCATCGCCGGAACGCCTGTTGTATAAGAAATTGCCTGAGAACCTACTTCTTTATAACATTCCTGATGATCACATACATTATAAACGTAATAATTGACTTCTTTTCCGTCCTTGATTCCCTTACAGATACAGCCGATGTTCGTCTTACCAACGGTTCTCGGTCCTAAAGATGCTGGATCTGGAAGAACTGCTTTTAAGAATTGCAAAGGTACGATTTCTTTTCCTTCGTACATGATTGGCTCAATTGAAGTCATTCCCACATTTTCAAGACATTTTAAATGAGTCAGATAACTCTGTCCAAAAGTCATAAAGAAACGAATTCTCTGAATTCCTTTGATATTTAATCCTAATGACTCTAATTCCTCATGATGAAGAAGGTACATATCCTTTACCCCTACTTCTGGGAAGTCATACACTCTCTTAATTTCCATTGGTTCTGTCTCAATCCACTGTCCTTTTTCCCAGTAACTTCCCTTAGCAGATACTTCACGAATATTAATTTCTGGATTAAAGTTGGTTGCAAATGGATAACCATGATCACCACCATTACAGTCCAAAATATCAATTTCATGAATTTCATCAAAATAATGCTTCATTGCATAGGCAGAGAATACACCAGTAACTCCTGGATCAAATCCACATCCTAAGATTGCCGTGATTCCTGCCTTTTCAAAACGTTCACGATATGCCCACTGCCAGGAATACTCAAACTTTGCAGTATCTTCAGGTTCATAATTGGCAGTATCTAGATAATGTGTCTTTGTTGCGAGACAAGCATCCATAATTGTAAGATCCTGATACGGTAACGCTACATTAATAACGATTTCCGGCTGATACTCATTGATCAATGCAATTAACTCATCCACATTGTTTGCATCAACCTGAGCGGTTGTGATCTTTGTCTTTCCTCCTTGAAGTTTTTCTTTTAACGCATCACACTTTGACTTTGTTCTGCTCGCAATACAGATTTCATCAAACACCTCTGAATTCTGACAACATTTGTGTACAACGACACTCGCAACTCCACCTGCTCCAATAATTAATGCTCTTCCCATTCTGATTCCTCTTCTTTCTTTTCATTTTATAAATTGATTAACATTAAGAAATTCATCTCGATTATGATAGTAATAACAATAACTCTCTTAACAATTTACATGCCACAGCTGTAGACACTCCACTTGCATCATAGACTGGTGATAGTTCATTCATGTCTGCTGCCACAATGTTAAGTTTTGATACTTCCTTTAATGCATTAAGTAGTTCTATAAATGAAACACCTCCTGCTTCCGGAGTTCCTGTTCCAGGAAATACACTAGGATCTAAAACATCAAGATCCACCGTTAAATAAACTGGAACATTTTCCTTTTGAAGCTTTGCAACTACATCTGCTAACGTCTCGAAATTAAAACGACAAGTTGTTACATGTTCTTTTCCCCATGTAAACTCTTCTCGATCTCCACTTCGTATGCCGAACTGATAGATTCGATCATCCCCAACCAATTCATGGCATCGTCTCATGACCGTTGCATGTGATAATTTAACAGAGAGATAATCATCTCTTAAATCAGCATGAGCGTCAAAATGAAGGATATGAAGGTTTGGATACTTCTTTACTACACTTCTCATCGCACCAAGCGTCACTAGATGCTCTCCTCCGATCATTACCGGTAGCTTATCATCGGCTAAAATCTGTTTTTCCATAGCCTCGATCATTTCCAAAGGCTTTACAGGATCTCCAAACGGAAGTTCTAAATCCCCTCCATCAAAGATTTTATAATCTGTTAAGTCTTTCTCCTGATATGGACTGAATGTCTCAATTCCATAACTCTCATTACGAATGGCCGCACTCGCAAATCGTGTACCCGGACGATAAGAACAGGTTCCATCATAAGGGGCACCAAAAATCACGATTTTACTCTCTTCATAGTCGCTATCACAGCCGATAAATGTATGAATATTTTTAACCATTGGTTCCTAATAACTCCTTTACATAGTTTGGCAGGTAAAAACAACCTTTGTGTAAATCCGTATTATAATAACGGACCTTTAATCCAAGCTGGTTCCACTGATCTTCCTTTAAATCTTTGATTGGATCATACTTTTTACTTGCAAATCCAAACAGCCAGTGTCCGGACGGATAGGAAGGAATATGGCACTGGTATACCGTACTTAGAGGAAATACGGTTGTGATGTGACGATGTGCCTTTTGTACACTATTGCTATGCTCATTATAGAATGGACTTTCATGCTGATTGATCAAGATTCCATCCTCACGAAGGGCTTTAAAACAATTCCCATAAAACTCCCTCGTAAATAATCCTTCTGCTGGTCCAAAAGGATCTGCGCAATCCACAATGATTAGATCATATTCCTCTTTCTTCCCACGAACAAAGCGTAACTCCTCCTCGAAGTGGATATGAACTCGTTCATCTTCTAACTTAAGCGCTGTAAATGGCATATATTCTTTGCAAAGCCTTACGATATCACGATCGACCTGAACCATATCAATTGATTCAATCGTATCGTATTTACATAATTCCCGTATCGTTCCACCGTCCCCTGCTCCCATAACTAAGACGTTTCGAACCTTTGGGTGAACTGCCATTGGTACATGAGTAATCATCTCATGATAGATAAATTCATCCTTTTCGGTAATAAATAACTCACCATCTAAGATTAACACTCTGCCATATTCGTAAGTTTCGAGAATGTCAATCTGTTGAAATTCACTTTCAAAGCTTGCTAACTGTCTCTTACTCTTCATCGAAAAACGAACATCTTTTGTATGCTGATCCGTATACCAAAGTTCCATTTTCTCCTCCTAACCTTCAATTTCGTTATACTTCTTCCACAATATTGATATTTTCTAAGGTCATATCTTGAGTTCCTGTCATGAAGCATCCCTTTTCTTTTGCGTAAGCAATATGATTTAAGATATCCTGCGTAATACATTCGCCCGGAGCCAGCAATGGGATTCCTGGCGGATAGCACATAACGAATTCCCCACAAACTGCACCTTTGCTTTCTGAAATCGGTACCTGACGCTTATTACTGTAAAATGCTTTCTGTGGTCCCATGATGATCTTTGGATTAATATACTCATGATCAAAAAGTCCTGTTTTATCCTTTTCATGCAATCTCTTAATTTCAGACAAAGCAGAGATCAAACGTTCGATTTCCAGATTACGATCACCACTCGAGATGATTGCTAAGATATTTCCGATATCACCAAATTCAATCTGTATGCCATAATCATCCCGAAGCAAATCGTAAACCTCGATGCCAGCAAGACCGATATTTCTTGTATGTATCGACAATTTTGTACGGTCAAAAGCATATACCGTATCTCCATTGACCAATTCTTCACCAAAAGCGTAGTAACCGCCTAACTTATTAATCTCTTCTCTCGCATAATCAGCAAAATCTATTGTTTTGTCAAACATGCTTTTTCCGTTTAAGCTGAGATTTTTTCTAGCAATATCAAGAGAAGAAAGTAGCAGGTAAGAACCAGATGTCGTTTGAGTCAGATTGATTACCTGTCTGACATAATCCGCATTTACCGTATTCCTTGCTAATAAGATTGAACTCTGTGTTAATGAACCACCTGTCTTATGCATGCTTACCGCTGCCATATCAGCACCTGCTTCCATTGCGGATACCGGAAGGTCTTCATGGAAATAAAAATGAGTTCCATGAGCTTCATCAACTAAAACAAGCATGTTATGTTCATGTGCAATTCGAACAATTTCCCGAAGGTTTGAACAAATTCCATAATAGGTCGGATTGTTAACAAGCACTGCTTTTGCATCTGGATTTTCTAAGATTGCTTTTTCTACATCCACTACAGACATTCCCAATGGAATCCCAAGTTCTTTATTCGTTCCTGGATTAATATACACAGGAAGAGCACCACAGACTACTAAAGCATTGATTGCACTACGATGTACATTTCTTGGCATGATCACCTTATCAGACGATTTACATACCGACATAATCATGGCCTGCACTGCAGCTGTAGTTCCATTCACGATAAAGAATGCTTCATCCGCTCCAAATGCCTGTGCTGCCAGTTCTTGAGCCTCTTTAATCACAGAAACTGGATGACAAAGATTATCCAAAGGTTTCATCGAATTCATATCTAGACTCAGAGTGGTATCTCCAAGAAAATGTTTTAGTTCTTTATTACCGCGTCCACCTTTATGGCCAGGAACATCAAAATGAGCCAGGCGATTTAACCGCTGTTCCTCCAATGCCTTATGTATTGGCGTATCTTGCTGTGATAATACTCTCATTGGGTCACCCTACCTCTCATTGAAAATTTTGGTTATTTTACTCGTGTTCGATTAGTATACATGATACCAAAATAAATTGCAAGAGTAATATTAAACACACAGTTTAGTATTTATGTTACTTTGATGTGATATTTTTTTGTTTTCAAAAATTGTAAATGTAATATTAAGTCACTTATTTATATATACTAAACAAACATTTTCAGTAAAATCAAGTATTGTATGAATTTCAGATATAAAAAAATTGTGCGCAAAAAAAAAGAGAAAAAAGGGCAAAAGTTTTTTGCCCTTCCCTCTCATTATGTACTATTTTGTATTTCTATTTTGATGACTATATGACTTTTTTCGTAAATTCCTATCATTTACTGACGTATTAGATGAATTAATTTTCCTTGATAATCTCCCCAAAGTCCATCCATCGTAATTCCCACATTCATATAAACTGCACCTGAATAGACTTCTCCTGTCTCCTCCCAAAGATAATAGGAGTTCTCCTCCAAGCCTTTCAGATGAATTCTTCGATTACGATATGCAACTCGGGCCATTACCTGTATGTAAGTTACTAAAGCCTCTGACTTATCTTTCGCCACAACCATAGTACAATCAAAGGTTGGATCATCCATCATCGATGCGATCCGATAGTAATCACCGGAACGTATCAACTGATTATACTTGTGATACATCGCTACCTGTTCTGGTATCTTATTCTGATCTTCTTCTGAAATCTTAGTCACATCCAACTCATAACCAAAAGTTCCGCTTAATGCCACATATCCTCTGGTCTCAAACGGAGTATTTCGTCCAAGCGCATGATTTGGACAGTCGCTTACATGCGCTCCCATCGTTGAAAGCGGATAAATCATAGAGGTACCACGCTGGATCTTAAGACGTTCAATAGCATCTGTATCATCGGAGCACCAAATCTGCGGACTATAATATAACATACCAGGATCGAATCGAGCACCACCACTGGAACAGTTTTCTAACAATAAATCTGGAAACTCTGAAATTAAACGTTCTTGTAATTCATATACTCCTAATACATAACGATGGGACAATTCCCCTTGAGAATGTTCATCTAAAGCATAGCTCCCAAGATCGGTCAATGGACGATTCATATCCCACTTCAGATATGCAATATTTGCACTATGTAAGATTGACCGAATCCTCTCATAGATATAATCACGAACTTCCTTTCTCGATAGATCAAGAACATACTGATTTCTACCCAAAGCAGCTGTCCGATTCGGTACCTGAATTGCCCAGTCAGGATGTTCCCGATACAGATCGGAATCTTTAGACACCATCTCTGGCTCCATCCAGATTCCAAATTTCATTCCAAGTTTATTGATTTCCTCCACAAGGTAATTTAATCCTCCCGGTAGTTTTTCTTCGTTAACATACCAGTCACCTAACGAAGTATTATCATCATTTCGTTTCCCAAACCAGCCGTCATCCATAACAAGCATCTCAATGCCCAGTCTGGCTGCATTTCGAGCAATATCAAGCAGTTTATCCGTGTTAAAATCAAAATATGTAGCTTCCCAGTTATTAATTAAAATCGGCCGTTCACTATCTTTATATTTGCCACGAATCAAATGATTGCGGTACAGATCATGGAACGTTCTACTCATCTGTCCGATTCCCTGATTAGAGTAAACCATAACTGCCTCAGGAGACGTAAATATCTCCCCAGGATCGAGATTCCATTCGAAATTTACAGGATTGATTCCTATTGCGATTCGTATCAAATCGGACGAACATTTTTCAGCCTGAGCGATAAAATTACCTGAGTATACAAAATTAATCCCGTATGCTTCTCCATAGTCTTCTGTCGTCGTCTTATTTACGATGGATAAGAACGGATGCTCCTGTTGGCTTGTTTCCCCGCGAGAGGAGGAAACTCCTTGAATTCCATGTGCAATCTTTCTCCGTTCTACCATTCGTTCTCTTGCCCAGGCACCATGCAAGGTTATCAGTTCATAATTGTCATCTTCTAAATCAAAGGAAGCTGACAGTACCTTTAGCAATTTGATTGGTTGGTTAGCCTCATTGACTACCTTTGCACTGCGAGTTATGACATCCACATCTTCAAATACTGTATAATTTAGAATAACAGTAAGATTTAGAACCGAATCTTTACAAGTTAGTTCTAGGGTTTCACATTCCTCATCACTTCCAAAAGTAGCAGGAAGACCAGTTAGGTTTGGTTTTCCCTTATATATCTTATGGTCAAAGTACGTTATACTGCAGGCATGGTGACCACCTTGCGTCTTAATTTCAAGTGCACTCAGACGAAAATCTCCAACACCGTGGGTTGGGTACTCCATTGGTAATGCATCTAAAAATGCCAAGCGTTCTCGATTATTCTTGGATGGAATGAAGGGATATTCCTTCGTTCTCAGCCAATCACCAAAAGTCGTATCTGGTAATTTGGCTCCATAATACATGTGCCCAAGAAAGCCTTCCTCATCTACAATTTGAATCATATAACTTGTATTTGGTGTATCCAGTTTAAAAACTCTGCTATCTTCATAATATGTAATACCGATATCGTCCACCTCCAATTCAACATAAGTTAGTTTCTAAACAATCAGAAATTCAGACTTTTTCTAAGTCGATTACATGTTTTGCACAGTACTGAACGATTGCTTTTCTTGTAATGATTCCAATAAAGCGTTCTCGATCATCTACTACTGGTACAAAATTTTGGTTCATAATCAGTTTTACAAGGCTCTCTATATTCATCTCGGCATTGACTGCACAATGAGTCGTTCTGCGATCAATTTCTCCAATACGAATCGATTCTAAATTTGGTTCTTCATCCTTATGTTCAAGCAAATACCATAAAAGATCTCCTTCTGTCACAGTTCCAATATATCTTCCATCACGGTCAATCATTGGTATTGCAGTATAGCCATAATGTTTTACTTTTTCAATTGCTTGACGCATTGTAAAATCATTGTATATATAAGCTACTTCATTTTTAGGTGTCAAAAAAAACAGGATATTCACTAATATCATTCCTCCTTACTTCAGTCCTCTCATTATATCATTAAAGAGGTGGATTTACAACTCGCCCCCCTTTCTTAGATAGTTCCGTTCATTTTGTTCTTGACTATTCAATTTAGATTGAGTATGATTTAATGGTATATTTTGTTATTTATTATTACATATTAAAGGAGAGTACTCATGAAAAAATTAATCTCACTCGTACTTATTTTATCCATGGCATTATCTTTAGTTGCTTGTGGTAAAAAAGTAACAGATACCACTTACAAGATTGAAAGTAATGGTGTAGTTATGAACATTACTTTACATGCTGAAGGTGATGTTATCAAAAAAATGACCCAGGTATCAACGCTTCCATTAGAATCTTATAACGAAGATCAATTTGCTTTAATCGAAGCTGCACTAGAAGAATCTGAAAAAATGTATAGTGAATTTGATTGCGTGACTTATACAACAGATAAGAAAGATGGTGTTCTTACAGAAACAATCATTATGGATATCAGCAAAGAAGATAATTTAAGGAAATTAATTGAAAATAAATTACTTCCTGTTACGAACAAAGACGCTAAATACCTTTCGCTTAAAGCAACAGAAAAGAGCTATGATTCTTTAGGTTACACTAAAGTTACAGAATAGTTAAGACAAGGGGCTGTGAAAAAACAGCCCCTTTTACATTCATTAGAACAAATGTCTTTCTTTAATTTTCTTAAAATAAATCACTGCTACAATCTTACCTACGATTGCAAGTCCTAAAATCATAAAGATAAATGCATTACATTTTAGATTCTGTCCTGAAAACCCACTCTTTAGTTCAAAGAATTCGGAAATGATATTATATAATACAATAAATGAAGCGGAAGCAATAATAGATGATGTACATACATGGTTTACTGCTTCTGCATGTTTCCAAGAAATTTTAACTTTTATTGCTCTCACAATACTAACCACAGAGTTAACTAAACTCATAACGATAAAAAACACTGGGATTAAAGCTACCATTAAGAAAAAGCCACCATCTGCAGTTTCTTTTAAAATTTCTTTAAATAATTTTGGTGAGTTCCATAAGTAATACTGAGTATGAGAAGCTAATGATCCATCAATAGCAAATACATCCAAGTATACCAATTTCATCATAAAAAATACAGGGATTACAATAGATACTCCTAATAAGAAATAGTACATTGCCTTTAAATCCCCTGTGATTTTCTTGTCGTTGGTATTCACTTCCTTGTTCTTTTCAACGTGATCCATTACAATTCCTCCTAAGTGGATAATACTATTATGTAAACGCTTACATTCATATTATACTAAGGTTATTGTTAATTTTCAATAGCAAATTCATAAATGTAGTTATTAATTTTATATAAAATTATACCCACAAATCTATTTTTTGTAAACGCTATCATAGATTTGTGGGTATTTTGCTTTTATTCCAATAATTTTTTTACATTTAATAAGCCCCACCCCTGCTCCAGAGGATCTCGTTTTAAATCGGTTGCACTTTGTTTTAACTTTTTCTTTACATCCTTTGGTGTCATATCTGGATGCATGCTCAACAATAATGCAATTGCTCCTGAAACAATCGGCGTAGCCATACTGGTTCCGCTTTTTTCTGTGTATAAATGATGATACGTATCTCGGACTACTCTTGGTAATGGTCCCCAACGATTCGCAATGGCACTATATACTACGTCATTACCATACGATTTTGCCAGCGCACAACTCATAATATTTCCGCCCGGTGCGATGATATCTGGTTTTCTAATACACTCGTAAGTAGGTCCCCGCCCTGAATAGTTTTTTGTCTTACGTCCCATTAATTCAACTTCTATATGATCATCGGAAGCTCCAACTGTTATTATCTTTTTACTACACCCTGGCACGGCAACAGATCCAGGTTCTGGCCCACTATTGCCAGCTGCCGCCACAACAACAATACCACTATCCCAGACTTCTTCCACTGCATCGATTAATTTAAACCCATCTTTACTAATATCTTTATTACCCATACCAAAGGATAAATTAACAATCCGAATTCCATACTTTGTTTTATTATCTAGTATCCAGTCCAATGCCACTAATACATCCGAGATGTTACCATCACCTTTGTAATTTAATGTTTTACAGGCTAAGATATTACACCCTGGTGCAACTCCACAGTATCTTCCATCCGAAGCGACACCACTTCCACCAATAATTCCTGCTACATGGCTTCCATGTCCACAATCATCATAAAATTTGGGTCGTTGATGAAGAAAATCTTTAAAATAAATAGTTCTATTTGAATAACGAAAAAAATCTGGATGAGCACATATCCCCGTATCAGCAATCGCTACTGTAATACCAGTTCCAATAATATTTTTCTCTCTTGCATATCCAAGTTGAATGGTCCTAGCTGCGAGGTCCATTATTCTCTCCTAAATCAAAGTTAATATATCTTATTCGTTCTAACTTCACAGGGTGAATATATCTTTTATTTTTAGTGTTATGTACAAACTATACAAATATGTTGACTTTTTTTCATAATTTTGATATAATCCTTTTGTTGTTACGTAACATTTTCGTAACATATATTGTTAAATATCACAACAATATGTGATATTATTCGACATTATTTTGTCGAATTTTACTTTCACAGGATATTTAACAGCAATGGAGGTCATTATGAAAAAGACAGTAATAGTACAAGCACTTAGTGTATTAACAGCTGTATTCCTATGGAATTCAAACATGACAGAAGCTAAAGCTGAATCAAAAAGTACCCAAGATACCGTATCTGGTGAGATGAATGTTAGTAAGAATAATATAGGAGGAATGTCTGAACTGCTCGACAACTACTATGATGGAATCCTATCCAAAAAAGGTATCTCTGTGAACAATGTTGCAACAACTATATATGTCGACGGAGAACGATTAGTTGCTAAAGATAATACCTCAATATTATTCCAGGGTTTAGGACTAGCTAACGTTAACGACTTCGTTAACATACGTGCGAAAGCTACCACTGATTCTCAGGTAGTTGGAAAACTTTTCCGAGCAGGAGTTGTAAAAATAGAAGCTATTAATGGAAATTGGGCTAAGGTCACTTCCGATAAGGTAAGTGGTTATATAAAAAGGGATTATTTATTGACCGACCAAAAGGCAGTTGATTTTGCACAAAAGTATTATAATAAATATGCAAGAGTCACCTGCAATAACCTGAATATTCGTTCTGGACCAGGTGTGAACTATCGTATCATCGCGAAAGCAGTTAAGAATGAGGAGATGCAGATAACAGATATTGTTGGTGACTGGGTACAAATCAAATATGGCCCTAATTCACAAAAAGCATACTGTTCGAAGAATTATGTAGACTATGTTTATGATTTTAATTATGCCGTTACGATTGACGAAGCACAAACAAACATTAATTGTATGATTTGGCCACTTCCATCAGATCATAACATATATACCTATTATGGATATCGAAAAGCACCGATCAAAGGGGCAAGCACTTATCATTTAGGTTTAGATATTGGCGGTGAGAAAGGTGCTGGAGTTGTCGCGGTACTTGCAGGAAAGGTTATCACTACCTCCTATAATGGGACAAGCGGCTACTATGTTGAAATTGATCATGGCAATAACGTAATCACTCGATATCTTCATAATTCCAAGATCTTAGTCCATGAAGGTCAGCACGTCAATCAGGGCGATGTCATCTCATTAGTCGGCTCAACTGGAGTATCTACTGCCCCACATTTACATTTTAGCTTAGTTGTAAATGGTAAAAATATTGATCCTTACCCATATCTAAAGAAAGTACAATAAGATATTTCTATATAATAATAAAGAAACTGTGAAAAAACAGCAAAATGATAAATGAAAGAGACGGGGGAACCCAAAAAAATTTTGCTAATTACGGCCGCGAGGGAAAGGCAGCCAAATTCTTATGTGATTCCCCGTCTCTTGTTATTGCTCATTTTGCTGTTTTTTTCACAGCCCTTTTTTATTATTGAGCAGTACTATCTGTGGCAGGTTCTTCTCCGCCATCGATTGATACAATAATCTGATTTGGAATACAGACGATCATATCATAAGCTTGTGAAATTGCATTATGATACACACAAATCTGATCTGGACAACCAGCATGAAGCATCTTTGCATGACCATCTTTAATCTCTAATATGCTATCCCCATAATGTGCTGGGATTTTAATTTCTGCTTCTTTATTCAACGGATATCTCCCTATTTCTTCTCCTGCTACTGAAATCACAACCTTAGCAGTGTCTTGATCGGGTGTCTTATTTAAAAACTGATATCCAAGCAAAGCTCCACCTGCTATTACAAGAATTGCTATTACTAAAATGAGGTCTTTTTTCTTCACGTTCACTTTACCTTTCTGATTACACTCTATTAACTTTATCTTTATACATAGTTACCTTCTTTAAGATAATATAAACGAAAAGGAAAAGTGTCAAGTCCTTCTTTATGCCAATGACTCATCGAGCAACTCATATCCAGACTGTTTCAGTGCATTTAATCCAATCTCATTATCCGACAATTTCAAAATCATAGCCGCATTAGCT
>JAQXNU010000285.1 GCA_029098165.1 Clostridiales bacterium | reverse complement strand
TATGTTATCGCAAGATACCGCGATCTTCGATGGGAAGGCTATATTACGATCAAAGGTCAGGAGTATTATAAGAAAAAGGCTTCTAAACCAAAGAAGAAAAAAATCGTATCCCAAGAGAATGACAGCACAAAGATTGCATTTTCTGGGGAGAAGAATAAATTGTTCCAGTTTATCGAACACCTTCCGATTGCAGATTTATTTATTGTGACCATCGGATTGTGCGCAATCGGATTGATCATCATGCCAGAAGTTATCTATGTCGAAGATATCTATCCATCCTATTCTCGTGCGAATACGATGTTTAAACTGACGTATCAGGGTTACATTATGTTTGGCTTATGTATGGCTTATATCTTCATCCGAGGAGTTCGTTATGCAAGATTTGAATTACGAAAAATTGCAGCTGGACTTGGACTTCTTTTATTGATTTGGACCGCTTTTTATAGCGTCACATCTGTAAGAATGTGGCAAGGAGGCGGAAAACCATTAAAAATGGAGAAATATAAGAATTTAGACAGCATCGAGTTTATGAAAAACCGATGTCAAGATGACTATGATGCAATCCTCTGGTTAAATGAAAATGTTACCGGAACAAAAGTGATTACCGAAGCATATGGTGCAAGCTATAGCGAATTTAACCGAATTTCTGCATTTACCGGACTACCTACGCTCATTGGTTGGCAGACGCATGAACATCTGTGGAGAAGTGGTGCACTTGACGGGTTCCCACCAGAGGTGACAGAACGTAATAATGATATTACAAAGATTTATACTTCAACGGATACTAACGAAATATTGTATTATCTGAAGAAATACGATGTGGATTATATTTATATTGGTTGCAAGGAACAGGAATCCTTTACCTCAGAAACGAATGAAATTCTAAAGAGTTTAGGTGAGGTCGTATTTGATTCTCCAGCGAATGAAATAAAAGGTTATGAAACAGCGATTGTTCAGGTGAATAAGGAGTTATTCGACACGGTAGTAGATGTCGTAGAAGAATAATTAAACAAGGGTGCTATGAAAAAACAGTAAAAGCTCAATGAGGAGAGAGGCAGGGAATCACATTAGAATTTGGCTGCCTCTCACGATCATCTATTTAGCTGTTTTTTTACAGCTCCCTTCTGTATATAGATGAATATAATAAAGAAAGAGATGCTATTCTTTGACCGAAAGGACTGACATAATGGAGATAAAACAAAAGAAAAAGAGAATAAAGAATCATGTGGCCACATTGTTGCTGTATATGTTTCTGCACAATGCGCTTTTTTTGGTTGTATTTGTTTCGGTAAGTAGTTATGCTTTAAGACTTGCAATCAAAGCTTCTAAATATAGTTATCTGACCCTACAGAATATGTTGCCATTTCTATTCTCTCCGGTGACCTTATTATTGATTGTTGTGGTTATCTTAATAGCATCTTTGTTCTTCTATGTGGAACTGATCACTTTATCGATCTATAATCAGATGAAACATTCCAAAGACCCTATCCGGTTGTCCCAGTTTGTGATTGCAGGCTTAGAAGAGTCGATACGGTTGTTCTTTAAACGAAAAAATTATCTATTGCCTCTATTCTCATTGCTGAGTGGAATGATATATGCGTTGCCACTCTATATTGCTATGATCTTTCGACAAAGAATACCATCTTACATCTTTGACAGTATCTCGAAACACTGGTATGTCGTACCGTTATTTCTTATCATCCTCGTAATTGAATCGGTGATTGCATATCGTGGGATGTTTGCAATTTTTTATGTAAGTTTTGATCACTGTGATTTTTTTACTGGCTTTAAAAAGAGTGCACGAACGATTCGTGAATATCGAAAAAAGGTTGCATTTAATATCATAAAATACAATTTCCTCTTATGTGTGTTCTATGCTGTTTTGTACGGTCTAATCGTAGTATCAACTGGATTTTTTATGTTCTTTGTTGTATCCGAGAAAGTGGCAGCAGCCTCATTTTTGACTACCTATGATCAAATCAATCGATATTACGCATTTGTTGCATCCGTTGCTGGTGTTGTTATTAATGTTAAGGTAATCTATAGCATGTTTTTGCGTTATAAGATTACATTAAATACAATTCCAGAGGAGCTTGGCTTTCGTCAGACTGAGATTTCTCGAAATCAAAAGTATAAAAAATATGTCACGGTAGCAGGAGTCTGCATATTTGTTTTATTTTTTGTCATCTTTACGATTGAGTTTAAAGAAAGTCTTTCCCGCCAGAAAGCTCCATTGTTTGGTACGAATATTACAGCACATCGAGGATGTTCAAAAGAAGCACCGGAGAATACTTTGCCGGCAATTCAGGCGGCAATTGATTCCATGGCAGATTATGTAGAAATTGATGTGCAGGAGACGAAGGATGGAGTAATCGTATTACTTCATGATTCCAATCTAAAACGTACGACTGGAGTCAATAAGAATATCTGGAGTGTAACTTATGATGAATTGCAGGAATACAATGCTGCAAAGTATTTTAAGAATTATGAAACGACAAGAATTCCAACATTAGAGGAAGCATTACTGTTGTGTCAAAATAATATATTTATGAACATTGAAGTAAAGGTATCCAATCACGAGCAGGAACTTGTGGAGAAAGTGGTGCGTTTGATTGAATTGTATGATATGGAAGAGCAGTGTGTGATTACTTCTAGCAATTATGGAGCTCTAAAACGAGTGAAAGCAGCCAATGAAAGTATTAAAACAGGTTATATCCTATCCTTTGCCTTTGGATATTTTTATAATCGTGAGTATGCGGACTTCTTTAGTGTAAAGTCAAGCTTTATCACAAAAGATATGATAAAACTGGCGCATGGTGTTGGTAAAGGAGTTCATGCATGGACTGTAAACGATTTTTCTGAAGTAGAACGTATGAAACAGCTTGGAGTAGACAATATTATAACAGACTCCCCTATACGTGTAAGAGAAATTGTCTATGAGGACAAAGTGACAGATTCATTTATTCATTTCTTACGAACTTTGACAAGATAGTTGTGGAATCTAAATTTTTTGTGCATATAGTAAAGTATAGCAAAAAGTATGTAATATTTCAGCGCCTCTGATTTTCTTTGGTGGACTATTCTAATATGCGATGTAGTAACATTTAGTAAGTAATTGGAGGCTGCTGAATGGTTACTATGGGAGTTATCATGAGTGATCAATCAGTTTCCACAAGGTATAGTGTGCAAGTTGGTGCATTTCGAACAGAAGCAGCGGCAAACAGCGTTGCTAATCCTTTAGTTTATTTAGGATACCCAGTCAGAGTAATTCAGCAGGATGGTCTTTATTTTGTATTAGTAGGAGATTACCCACTGTTATCCGAAGCTACCGAAGCAGAGCAAGATCTTAATCTACTTGGATATGAGACTTTGATTAAAGAATTTGAACAAAAAGAACTGCCAAATTTATAAGGTGAAATTTCTGGGTATAGCATCAAATGTTAAAAATGTATGATGTTATACCCAGTTCGTTTGAAATTGTTGTTAACAAGTGATATAATACCATTTGATTCTAAAAATATATATTTTGTGGAATCATTGCTAATATATAATTATTATGGCAAAAATTAATTTAAACGACCTGAGTGAACTGTGATAGAAGCAGGTTCACTTAAAACTATATAATTACGGAAAGAAGGACAAGCACATGACAAAAATTGATATTATCTCAGGTTTCTTAGGTGCAGGCAAAACTACATTAATTAAAAAACTGCTAAAAGACGGTTTTCAGAATGAGAAATTAGTCTTAATTGAAAATGAATTCGGTGAAATCGGTATCGATGGCGGATTCTTAAAAGATTCTGGGGTTGAAATCTCAGAGATGAATTCTGGATGCATTTGTTGTTCTCTTGTTGGTGACTTCGATAAATCCTTACATGAAGTATTAGAAAAATTCCACCCAGACCGTATCATCATTGAACCGTCTGGTGTTGGTAAATTATCGGATGTTATCAATGCAGTAAAGGGTGTATTATCTGAAGACGTTGTTCTTAACAGCTATACAGCCATCGTTGATGTAAAGAAGTGCAAGATGTATATGAAGAACTTTGGTGAGTTTTTTAATAACCAGATTGAAAGTGCAAAGACAATTGTATTAAGCCGTACTCAGAATGTAAATGAAGAAAAATTAAATGCGGCTTTAGCATTGCTTCGTGAACATAATGACAAAGCAACGATCGTAACAACTCCTTGGGATGAGATTCCGGGAAGCTTGATCATAAAAGCAATGGAAGAAGAAAACTCTTTTGAAAGTGATTTATTAAAGGCAGAAAGCTTAGAACATCATCACCATGATCACGATCATGAGTGTTGCGGACACGATCACGACCACGATCATGACCATGACCATGAGTGCTGCGGACATGATCACGACCATGATCATCATCACCACCATGCAGATGAAGTATTTTCAAGCTGGGGGATGGAAACTGTACGTAAATACAGTAAAGAGGAATTGGATCAGATTCTACATCAGTTATCCGAAGCGGATGACATCGGATTCATCTTACGTGCGAAAGGTATCGTAGCAGGAACAACTGGTGAATGGTTCTATTTTGACCTTGTACCTGGTGAGTATGAAGTTCGTGAAGGTGCTGCTGATATTACTGGAAGAGTATGTGTTATCGGAAGCAAGTTAAAAACTGAAGAAATTGAACGTATGTTTAAATAGAGAGGAATGGTAACAGCATGGACATCCCTGTTTTTGTAGTAAATGGCTTTTTGGAAAGTGGAAAGAGCACATTTGTATTAGAAACTATCAATGACCCGGATTTTGCAGATGGTGCTAAGACTTTATTGATCGTCTGCGAAGAAGGGGAAGTGGAATATGATGAAGCAGACCTAAAAAGAAAATATGTAAGTGTTGTAACTGTGGAAGATCAAGAGGAGTTGACAACTGAGTTTTTAGAAGAGCTTAAGGAAAAGTACAAACCAGACCGTGTTATGTTTGAATGCAATGGTATGTGGAACTTCGAGGAATTCTTAGAGATTGATATGCCAGATGGTTGGCAATTGGCTCAGATCATTACGATAATCGATGCAACAACATATACGAACTATTCGAATAACTTTAAGGCAATTATGGTTGGTCAGTTCAAATATTCCGATACGATTATCGTAAATCGTTGTACAGACAGTACGGATAAGATTGCAATCCGAAGAACGATCAAGCCAGTCAATCGTAAAGCTCAGATCATCTATGAATCAAAAGATGGTGTGACTACGGATGCGGGTGAAGAAGTCATGCCATTTGATATCAATGCAGATATCATCGATATCTGTGATGATGACTATGGTTTATGGTATATGAACGCAATGGATCATCCAAAGGATTACAATGGGAAAACCGTTCGTTTTCGCGCATTTGTATATAAACCAGATCGTTTTCCAAAAGGATGTTTCGTTCCAGGACGTTTTGCGATGACCTGCTGTGCTGATGATACTGCTTTTATCGGATTTATGTGTAAAATGGGTAAAGAGATTGGACCTGTTACTTATGATGAATTAAGAAGTCGTATGTGGATTACAATAACAGCAAAAATCAGAGTAGAATACTATAAGGAATATGGTGGTAAAGGACCAGTTCTTTATGCAACGAATGTGGAACATGCAAGTGAACCAGAAGAAAAGTTAGTTTATTTTAATTAGAGAATCATAAGAACTAAGAGGAACAGAAGATTAAGCAGAAAGTATGTTTATTCTTCTGTTCTATCTGTCTTAAAGCTTTGTCTTGACGAATAAACAAAAGTCCATTATAATGAACTAGATAGTCATCTAAGTTATATGAATATATTGGGAAAGAATGTGTTGAAATGTTAAAAAGCATGACAGGCTTTGGTCGTTATGAACTTGATAATGAAGAGCGAAAACTGGTTGTAGAGATGAAATCAGTGAATCATCGCTATCTTGAATTATCGATCAAGATGCCTAAGAAACTAAGTTTTTTCGAATCAGCAATCCGTAATGTATTAAAGCAATATCTAAGCCGTGGTAAGGTCGATATGTTTATTACATACGAGGATTATAGCGAAGGAAAACAATGTGTTAAGTATAACGAGGAAATCGCTAGAGAATACTACAATGGCTTTGTCAAGATGAGTAAAGATTTTGATATTACGAATGATATTACGGTATCCGTACTTTCAGGATTTCCTGATGTATTTACACTAGAAGAACAAACAATAGATGAAGAGCAATTATGGGAATTACTCAAGAATGCAGTTGAGTCCGCAGCAGAGAAATTTGTTGAGACAAGAATTGCAGAGGGTGATCACCTAAAGAATGATATTATAGCTAAGCTTGATGGCATGCTAGAATTAGTTGGCTTTATTGAAGAAAGAGAGCCACAGATTGTAGCTGAATACCGTAAGAAGCTTACCGATAAGGTAAACGAATTGCTTGGAGATAGCAAGGTAGATGATAGTGTGTTAGCGACAGAAATCACTGTCTTTGCAGATAAAATCTGTGTTGATGAAGAAACCGTTCGTTTAAGAGCTCATATTAATAGTATGAAGGAAACATTAGAGGACGGCACTAACATAGGCCGAAAGCTTGATTTTATTGCTCAAGAGATGAATCGTGAAGCGAATACGATTCTGTCAAAAGCCAATGATTTATATGTATCAAATAAGGCAATCGACTTAAAGACAGAAATAGAGAAGATTCGAGAACAGATTCAAAACATAGAGTAAGAGGGGATAACTTTTGAATAAGCTGATTAATATTGGTTTTGGTAATGTTGTGAATTCTGTGAAAATAGTTGCTGTGATCCGTCCGGAAGCAGCACCGGTTAAGCGTATGGTTCAAAATGCCAAAGATAATATGAATTGCATTGATGCCACTTGTGGCCGTAAATGTAAGGCTGTTATTGTGATGGAACAAGGACAGGTTGTGTTAAGTGCGTTATTGCCAGATACAATTGCAAACCGTGTCAACCAAAAAGAAGGTCAAGATAAGCTTGATTCATAAGCAAATTCTAGAAAATAAGTAAGTCTTGAAAGGAGAAATCGATATGTTACATCCATCTTATAATGATTTAATGAAAGTAGTTAATAGTGAGGTTGAACCAGGTGAAGAACCAGTTGTAAACAGCCGCTATTCTATCGTATTAGCAACTGCAAAACGTGCTAGACAGATTATTGATGGTTCTAAGCCACTTGCTGATGCAGGTTGCAACAAACCACTTTCTGTTGCTGTAGAAGAGTTAAGAGAAGGTAAAGTAAAAATCGTCAGCGACGACGAAGACTTTGAACAATAATCCACTCCTAAGCTGCTGAGGGCAAATTGCCTATCAGCAGTTTTTGTTATTTCCGCGAGCAACGAGGACTGAAGAAGAAACAAGAATTATGTTTCTTCTTCAGTCCGACTGCCGCGAGAATATGAGAAATTCGCAGAGCGTGTTTCTCATGATTCTGACTTATTTTGGGGCTGGAAAGTGTGATGGGGGAGTGGTAATATTATTAATAGCTAAATATCTAGTAATCCGATGTTTTAAGGATGGATATTAGGTAAGAAGTGATAGGAAGGTAAAGTATATGGAAGAGAATATGGAATCAGTTCACGTAGAACAAGGTGGGGATTCTGCACAGATGCAAAAAAAGAAGAGTTTTGCACGGCAGACAGCTGAGACGGTACTTTACTTTGCAGTTATTTTAATTTGTGTACTGCTAGTTCAGAAATTTATTGTACAGCCGGTAGAAGTAAATGGTAGCTCAATGGAAGCAACGCTGAGTGATAGTAATCATTTACTATTAGAGAAAGTATCATATGTGTTTTCTAAACCGAAGCGTTTTGATGTGGTTGTGTTCCGACCATATGATTACGATAAGGAATTATGCTACATTAAACGTATTATTGGTTTACCGGGAGAAACTGTTCAGATTAAGGACAATATTATTTATATCGATGGTATGCCTCTTTCTGAGAATTACGGCAGAGAGAATGTAATTCGTGATCCTGGGATTGCAATTGAACCGATAACATTGAACACGGATGAATACTTTGTCCTTGGGGATAACAGAAACAACAGTAAGGATAGTAGAAGTCAATCTGTCGGTACTGTGAATAAAGATTCCATACTTGGACGTGCCTGGTGTAGGATATGGCCATTAAATGATATCGGCTTTATTAAGCATGAATAGGGAGAAGGTGCATCCGATATGCAGGAAGAGAATGAATTAGTGGAATCGCCAGTATCTGATGGCCGACATGGAGAGAAAACAGGGGAGGTGCAGAGAACTGCGAATAAAAAACGTATGGTGATTGAAATCTGTATTTATGTGATGGCTCTTTTCTTTGCAGCCGTCATAGTACCAAAGTATCTATTGCAGCGAACCGTTGTCATCGGAAACTCAATGGAAAATACACTATACGATGGAGATAACATATGGGTAGAGAAGGTGTCATATCATTTTGATAAGCTAAAACGGTTTGATGTTATCGTATTTTATCCAAACGGGAAAGATGAAGACGAATATTATGTGAAACGCATTATCGGAATGCCAGGAGAGACTGTTCAGATCGTGGGTGATACGATCTACATAGATGGTGTTCCGTTAAGCGAGCATTTTGGAAAAGAGCCCATTACTTATGCAGGAATCGCAGAAGAGGAAATCCTACTAGGTGCAGAGGAGTATTTCGTGTTAGGAGATAACCGTACGATTAGTCTGGATAGCCGATACGAGAAAGTTGGGCCGGTCAAAAAAGAGAATATCGGTGGAAATATCGAAAGTAATTGCTTAAAGAAGAGATTTTATGCATAATAATTTCCTAATTTTACTTTGGATAATTTGCATAATAAAATGCACAAAAAAGTGTAGTATATATCGAGAAAAATGAAAAAAAGTGTTAATAATTAGTAAAATAATAAATTTTACTTGAAATCTAAGACAGAATTGGTTAAAATAGAAAAGGATTTTGTTGAGGGCAAGTCTATTGATTGACAAAAACTTAACAATCCAAGAAATAAATTAATAGCTGTACTTTTGAAGCTAGTCTTTTTAAGACAGTGTATTATAAAATTTCATTTAGGAGGAAATTAATCATGGCAGTAAAAGTAGCAATTAATGGTTTTGGACGTATTGGACGTCTTGCATTCAGACAGATGTTTGGTGCAGCAGGTTACGAGGTAGTAGCAATCAACGACTTAACTAAGCCAGAAATGTTAGCTCACTTATTAAAGTATGATTCCGCACAGGGAAGATACGAAGGACATACTGTAGAAGCTAAAGAAGCTTCCATCGTTGTTGATGGAAAAGAAATCAAAATCTATGCAGAAGCTGATGCATCTAAACTTCCTTGGGGAGAATTAGGAGTAGATGTAGTACTTGAATGTACTGGTTTCTATGTTTCTAAAGCAAAATCTCAAGCACATATCGACGCAGGCGCTAAGAAAGTTGTTATTTCTGCACCAGCAGGTAACGATCTTCCAACAATCGTATATAGCGTAAATGAGAAGACTTTATCCAAAGATGATACTATCATCTCTGCAGCTTCTTGTACAACAAACTGCTTAGCTCCTATGGCTGATACATTAAATAAATTAGCACCAATCGAAAAAGGTTTCATGACTACAATCCACGCTTACACAGGTGATCAGATGGTACTTGATGGACCACACAGAAAAGGCGATTTAAGAAGAGCTCGTGCAGCTGCTGTTAATATTGTTCCTAACTCCACTGGCGCTGCTAAAGCAATCGGTTTAGTAATCCCAGAATTATCTGGTAAATTAGATGGTGCTGCTCAGCGTGTTCCTGTTCCTACAGGTTCTACAACTGAATTAGTAGCTATCGTTAATAAGAAAGTAACTGCTGAAGAAGTTAATGCAGCTATGAAAGCAGCAGCTAGCGAATCTTTCGGTTACAATGAAGAGCAGATTGTATCCAGCGATATCGTTGGTATCAAATTTGGTTCTTTATTCGATGCAACTCAGACTAAGGTTATGGAACTTGAAGGTGGAAAATCTTTAGTTAAAGTTGTTTCTTGGTACGATAATGAAAACTCTTACACATCTCAGATGGTAAGAACAATCAAATACTTTGCTGAATTAGCTTAATTTACGTGAAACTAAGACGAAGATAAATTGTAAGTACGCTTGCAAGGAATCTGAGTGTGTTCGCGAATTAGAGAAATATGAATATTTTTCTGATTTAGCAAGTAACTTGTATTGACCTTAGGGGTCCGGTCTTATTAGGACCGGACCCTTTTTCTATGTAATCTATAGTAAATAATGGATAATTGAAAGGAGCCGACCTATGTTAAATAAAAAATCAGTTGATGATATCAATGTTCAAGGTAAAAGAGTTTTAGTTCGTTGCGATTTTAATGTGCCATTACAGGATGGTAAGATCACAGATGATACACGTCTTGTTGCAGCACTTCCTACGATAAAGAAATTAATCAATGATGGTGGTAAAGTTATTCTTTGTTCCCATCTTGGAAAACCAAAGGGAGAACCTAAGCCAGAATTATCTTTAGCTCCTGTAGCTGTAGCTTTAGAAAAATTATTAGGATGCCCAGTTAAGTTCGCAGCTGATGCAACTGTTGTTGGTGAAAATGCAAAAGCAGCTGTTGCAGCTATGAAAGATGGCGATGTAGTTTTACTTGAGAATACACGTTACAGAGCAGAAGAAACAAAGAATGGTGAAGCATTCTCTAAAGAACTTGCTTCTCTTTGCGATGTTTTCGTAAATGATGCTTTCGGTACAGCACATAGAGCTCACTGTTCCAACGTTGGTGTTACAGAATATGTTGACACTGCAGTTGTAGGTTACTTAATGCAGAAAGAAATCGACTTCTTAGGAAATGCAGTTAACAACCCAGTTCGTCCATTAGTTGCTATCCTTGGTGGTTCTAAGGTTTCTTCTAAGATCTCTGTGATCAACAACCTTCTTGATAAAGTAGATACCTTAATCATCGGTGGTGGTATGGCTTATACTTTCATGAAGGCTCTTGGTGAAGAAGTTGGTAAATCCTTATTAGAGGCTGATTACATCGACTACGCTAAAGAAATGATGGCTAAAGCTGAAAAGAACGGCGTTAAGTTATTATTACCTATCGATACAGTAGTAGCAAAAGAATTCTCTAACGATGCTCCATCTCGTGTTGTTGCTCGTGGAGAAATCGCAGCAGATGAAGAGGGTCTTGATATCGGACCTAAGACATGTGCACTTTACGCAGATGCTCTTAAGAGTGCAAAGACAGTTGTTTGGAACGGACCTATGGGTGTATTCGAAATGCCTAACTTTGCAAAGGGTACTATCGCAGTAGCTCAGGCTATGGCAGATATTGATGCTACAACAATCATCGGTGGTGGTGATTCTGCAGCAGCTGTTAACCAATTAGGTTTTGGTGACAAGATGTCCCATATCTCTACTGGTGGCGGTGCTTCTCTTGAGTTCCTTGAAGGCAAGGATCTTCCAGGTGTTGTTGCAGCAAACGACAAATAGAAAATATTAAACGGTCATTTTGTACCGAGGAATTTTTAAAGATGCGAGGGAGGAATATTGGTTAAGTGTAACATACTAGCGCTTATCCTATATTCATTCCTCTCATTTTCTAGTAAGTTTTCTGAAGACATAAAATGACCTTTATCTACATGAATCAGTGTTCGACGTTGGAATACAATTTGGAATGATATGGATGTAGAAGGAAATGAGCGAATGTGTAATAATTGCTCATTGTGCAAGAAGAATCAAATGAAGTAGTAATTAGAGTAAGCTAGAAATAGCTTGACGTACATAAGATGAATGGAGCTGGAGTTAGCTTATATTTTTTGGGATGAAATAACTTTTGGGTTATGAGTGTTACATATTGTTAAATATGGAGGTTTATCATGAGAAAGAAAATTATTGCAGGTAACTGGAAAATGAACAAGACTCCAAGTGAGACTGTTAAGCTAATTGAAGAGTTAAAACCACTTGTAAAAAATGATGATGTTGACGTAGTATTCTGTGTACCAGCGATTTCTTTAACAACTGCAATTGAAGCAGCTAAAGGATCTAATATTGAAATCGGTGCAGAGAATATGTTCTACGAAGAAAGTGGTGCATATACTGGAGAAATCGCTCCTAACATGTTAACTGACATCGGTGTAAAATATGTGATCATTGGTCATTCTGAGAGAAGAGAATACTTTGCAGAGACTGATGAAACTGTAAATAAAAAAGTATTAAAAGCATTTGAACATGGTATTACACCAATCATCTGCTGTGGTGAATCTTTAACTCAAAGAGAACAAGGAATCACAATCGACTGGATTCGTCAGCAGATTAAGATTGCGTTCTTAAATGTTACTGCAGATCAGGCAAAGACAGCAGTTATCGCTTATGAACCAATCTGGGCAATCGGTACTGGTAAAGTTGCAACTACTGAGCAGGCTCAGGAAGTATGTTCAGCAATCCGTGCTTGCATTGGAGAAATCTATGATGAAGCAACAGCAGCAGCAATCCGTATTCAGTACGGTGGATCAGTTTCTGCAGCAAGTGCTCCAGAGTTATTTGCCCAGGCAGATATCGATGGTGGTCTTGTAGGTGGAGCTAGCTTAAAACCAGACTTTGGAAAGATCGTGAATTATAATAAATAAGTATTTTATTGATATTTCACAATAAAACAGTGCAAAACACGACAAAAGACTATTTGCTTCAGTGCATTTTACTGAACAAATAGTCTTTTCTTTATTCTGTGGTGTGCTTTTCATGAGAAGTTTGAATTAGTTGTGTGGAGAAGACTCCTTACACATCTTGACAAACATTTGATGAATTCGTAAATCTTCACCAAGTTCCGGATGAAATGCAAGACCTATCTGATTTTTGTGTTTTACTGCAACAATTCTTTCATCAACTGTTGCGAGAACTTCGGTAGTGCCTGCAAATTCAATATAGGGAGCCCGAATAAAGGTCATTTCAAATTCTCCGATACCTTTGAAGTTGTCTTTTTTTCGGAAACTGCCAAGCTGTCTGCCGTAGGCATTACGTTTGACACGGACCGGGAGGGTTCCGAGATGGACAATAGAATCGTTGGATATGTGTTCTGCCAGAAGGATTAATCCGGCGCAGGTTGCAAGAGTTGGCAGGCCATCGGTAATCAGCTGCTTCATTGGTTCAAACATATTTAGTTCATGAAGGAGCTTGCCCTGAACGGTACTTTCACCACCAGGCAGAACTAAGCCGTCAAGTTCTGAAATATCCGATGCCTGTCTGAGCTCAACACATTCTACGCCTAGTTGACTAAGAATACGTTCATGTTCGATAAAGGCACCTTGTACAGCTAATATACCTATTTTCATGTTATCTACCTCTTTCTTCCATGATAATCTTGATTTCACTTGGATTGATTCCAACCATAGCTTCGCCCAAATCTTCGGAGAGTTCTGCAATTAGTTTTGCGTCATTATAGTTCGTAACCGCCTTAACAATAGCGGTAGCTCTTTTTTTCGGATCGCCGGATTTGAAGATACCGGATCCAACAAATACGCCTTCTGCTCCAAGCTGCATCATAAGCGCTGCGTCAGCAGGGGTAGCTACACCACCGGCAGCAAAATTAACAACAGGAAGTTTACCGTTTTCGTGAACGTATAAAACCAGCTCATATGGTACCTGTAACTGTTTAGCAGCTTCAAATAATTCGTCGTTTCGCATGGAAACAATTTTTCTTATTTCGGAATTCATCTTTCTCATATGGCGAACAGCCTGAACCACATCACCGGTGCCTGGTTCGCCCTTGGTACGAATCATGGTAGCACCTTCGTTAATTCTTCTCAACGCTTCTCCTAAATCTCTCGCACCACATACAAAAGGGACTTTAAACTCTTTTTTATTGATGTGATACACATCATCTGCAGGGGACAGTACTTCTGATTCATCTATGTAATCAATTTCAATGGCCTGTAGAATTTGTGCCTCGACAAAATGACCGATACGACATTTTGCCATAACGGGAATGCTGACTGCTTCCTGAATCCCTTTAATCATTTTTGGGTCACTCATTCTGGAAACGCCGCCTGCTGCCCTGATATCTGCAGGAATTCTTTCAAGAGCCATTACCGCACAAGCACCGGCTTCTTCTGCAATTTTAGCCTGTTCAGGAGTGGTTACATCCATAATGACACCGCCTTTCAGCATCTGTGCCAATCCTCTATTTAATTCAATTTGTGTTTGTGACATTTAGAATACCTCCTTGTGTTTTGAATGGTGTTATTATATAATGTGCTTGGTTATAATCAAATAATCAAAACAAGAAAGTTTTAGATGCCAGTTTGGAGAGGAAAAATGCTTACATACAATTTTGAAAATGTCTCTGGTGTTCTTTATGAATATATTTACAGATGCATAAAAGAGGATATTATATCAGGTATTATCAAGCCGGGTGAGAAACTTCCATCGAAGAGAACTTTTGCAAGGAATCATGGGATTAGTACCATTACGATTCAAAATGCATATGACCAGTTGATAAGTGAAGGCTATGTTTATACCATTGAGAAAAAAGGATATTATGTTGCCCAAATCAAGGATATTCCCACAATACAAAGGGAAAGCAAAGTAAAATACGATATAAGAATACCGAAGATAAAAACATATAAGTACGATTTGTCGGGAAACCAGATGAATGTTGCTAATTTTCCATTTTCTATCTGGGCAAAATTGACCAGAGAAGTACTGTCTGAGAAAATGGATGAATTAATGACCAAATCTCCTACCTCGGGTATCTATGAACTTCGATGTGCAATTTCAGAGCATTTAAAATCTTTCCGAGGAATGGTGGTGGATCCTGACCAGATCGTAATAGGCGCCGGGACAGAGTATTTATATGGGATACTTGTACAACTTATGGGAAAAGATAGAAAGTATGCCATTGAAAATCCGGGATATAAGAAACTCGTAAACATATATGGACAACAGGGAATTAAGCCGGTATATGCAGACATTGATGAATGCGGTTTGTCAATAGAGGGGTTGAACCAATCAGGAGCGGAGATTGCTCATATTTGTCCAAATCATCATTTCCCGACCGGTATTACTATGCCTGCAAGCAGAAGATATGAGATGTTGTCTTGGGCCAATGCAGCATCAGAAAGATATATCATTGAAGATGATTATGATAGTGAGTTTAGGCTTAACGGCAAACCATTACCGACATTGTTCAGCATTGATTCCAGTGAAAAAGTAGTATATATGAACACTTTCTCAAAGTCATTAACTCAAACGATTCGATTAAGTTACATGGTTCTTCCTGTCTGTTTGGCCAATAAATTCTATAAAGAATTTTCCTTTTTGTCTTGTACGGTATCGAATTTTGAACAGTATGTTTTGGCAGAATTCATTAATAGAGGATATCTGGAAAAACATATCAACAGAATGCGACTTTACTATATGAGAAGAAGAAAAAGTGTGCTTTCTATTCTTTCGAAGAGTAGTCTTGGAAGTCGATGTAAAGTAATAGATAATGATTCTGGTCTCCACTTTATTATGGAACTTGATACATCGTTAAAAGATGAGGAATTAAAGCAGAGATTATTACAAAAAGATATGAAGATTATAGCGTTATCTGAGTATTATCTGACCAATAGTAATAGAAAAGAACATAATTACATATTGAATTATTCAAATGTTGATTTGGAATTGTTGCCTGAGGCTTGTGAAAGAATATATGAGTGCATTTCTGTATA
>JAQXNU010000284.1 GCA_029098165.1 Clostridiales bacterium | reverse complement strand
ATAGGTGGTCAAATTCAAATGCGGTAAAAGGTCATGATAGAAATTATTCTTTATCACACTACCTGATACATTGAATTTATTTTTTACCATAGCAATATAACCTTTCAGGTAATTCTCAGGTAGCTCCACATCTTGAAGCATCTCACAATCACCAGTCTTGGAATTATATTTCACATAATCCGTGATAAAGCTTTGGTTCGATGTCATAACCAGTGCCGGTGCATCCGACAAGATATCCTGCCCCATAAATAAACGGGAATCATACGGAATTCCAAATAAATTATTTAGAGTTGGAATGATATCAACGGTAGAACAATATTTATCGATCACAATCGGTTCTGTAATCTGTGAATTCCACAAAACAAAATAGTTTTTATAAAGTTCAAAGTTTTCCTCTACTTTATGACCTGCCAACTCATTGATCTTATCCTGTGCAAGGCCATAAGGGTAGTGATCTGCGCTCAAGGCGATGACTGTCTTATCTAAAACACCAGCTTTATCGAGTTCTGATATCAGATATTCTAATGCAAGATCCAGTTCCTTATTGCAAGCGATATACGCTTTGCATTCATCGGAGTATGGAAGATCCTTGACATAATCCCTGTTTTTTGATGCCATAGAGTTACCAACAAAAGTGTATTCCATATGACCACTTACAGTCATATAATACGTATGGAATGGCTCATCCCCAATATACTCTGACACTGTCTTCTGCATCATCTCAAGATCCGATTCTGGCCAGGTTGATTTCATATCCAGACCGCCGCCATTTGCTCCTTTGTAATCATAGCCCATATTCGGATGACTTAAGTCACGATGATAGTATTTATAACTATGGTTATGGTAGGCTCTTGTAGAATAACCTAATTCTTTAAACTGCCAACCTAGACATAAAGGCATATCACAGTTTGCTGATTTTGACATACTGTTGCTTCCTGATGGAATCAATCCAGTACATCCAACATATTCTCCATCGCTTGTTGATGTCCACCAAATCGGATTATAAAAGTTCTCAAAGATAAATCCGCTATGTGTCAGTTTATATAGGGTTGGAGTAATTTTTTCATCTACTGCCCAAGGGGAAAATCCTTCGGCGGTAAGATAGATCAGATTATAACCTTCAAACATTCCAGTATATTCGTTCTTATTCGTTGGTGTTACGTTAGAAAAGTATTCATATAAGGACGAAATGGATTTGTTCTTCGCCTCTGCAGCTAACTGTTTAAAGTCAATCTCTAACACATTAGGTGAAGTATCAATCGGAATTGGTGTAGGAGTTGGAGATGGGGTTGGTGTTGCCGTTGCTTCTGGAGCCTGTGTTAATGGAACTGGTGTAACTGTTGGCAATACCGTTGGTGTCGTTATGACAGGATCAACCGACAAGAATGCATCTTTATCCATCTCAAAATCATCCGCTCCAAAAAAGACATTTTTAATGTCCATTCTGGTAGCCGTTAATAGTCCGACTTTTTCAATTCCTAAATCCTGAATAAAGTCATTATGGTAGAGATCATATGGTGTGTGAGCTGCTTTTCCTGGCACTAACAGCGCAAATAAAAAGATAATATGTAAAACTATTGCGCCACCAAAATTAATTCCTGCATAAGCTAAATGCTGTTTTTGTAATAGCTGTTGTTTTTTTATGAGAATTGCTGTAACTGCAATCGGTAACAGCAGTAATAAAATTCCTGGTAACTTCGCTAGTATTCCATGTAATGCATCCTTCCAGAATTCCAAGACATCTGTTCCATTCTCGCCTACACTGTATATCGTCAAAAAGGTTCGAAAGATATGCTGAAATACAAGCTGAACACAAAACCATACGCATGTGATGGAAACTAGAATCATACTAATGATACAGTTAATCTTTCTTTGAAATAAACTTGTAATTGCTGTTATCAAAAGCCCCGCAACAATAGCGGTCAAAATAGAATAGATTACATTACTGTCTAATTTTTTAAATACCAAACAATGAAATACAACCTCAAGATAACAAAATACTATCGGAAATAGCAATATGCTAATCAGACTTTTTTTGTTACCAAACTCTTCGCGTCCCTCAAAACACTTCATTTTCTTCTTTGTACCTTCCTCTTCTTTTGTTTCTTCCTTTGTTCCCGTTTCTTCTAAACTTTGTTCCTGACCTATTTCATCTTGTTCAAGATTTAAACTTTCAATATCCAAATCTTGTTCCTGATATTCCTCATCCATTAATTCATTTTCGTTATCCACTTGCATGATCTTGCCTTCTCCATATTCACTTCTAGCGCTTTCTTGCTCCCGCTCCAATCTATTATACCAAATTTTTCTATGCATATACAATATTATGGACAAAAAAAATGCTATTGCTGTCATTTTTCTTGCAATAGCATTTCTAATCGTTCTTATCACTATAAATTTTTGATTCTTTCTAATGCTTCCACTGTGTTTTCATATGTTCCAAACGCAGTCAGACGCATGTATCCTTCCCCGCTAGGTCCAAAGCCTGAGCCTGGAGTTCCGACTACATTTGCTTTGGTAAGAAGCTCATCAAAGAAGTCCCAAGACTTCATTCCATTCGGTGTCGCAAGCCAGATATATGGTGCATTAACTCCACCAGAAACAGAGTATCCGTAAGACTTCAATCCCTCCCGAATCACTCTTGCGTTATTCATATAATATGCGATCTGAGCTTTGGTCTCTTTTTGTCCTGCTTCTGAATATACAGCTTCGCCTGCACGCTGAATAATATAAGGTGCACCATTATATTTGGTTCCATGACGTCTCGCCCAAAGCTGATTTAACATCACTCCATCAGAAACCAGTTCTTTTGGAATGACCGTAAAGCCAAGCCTTGTTCCTGTAAATCCTGCTTTCTTAGAAAAACTTCTCAATTCAATGGCACATGTCTTCGCACCTTCACACTCGTAAATCGTATGAGGGCACTCTTGCTGACTGATATATGCTTCATACGCAGCATCATAGATAATAACTGCCTTTACCTGATTCGCATAATCTACCCACTTTTGAAGTTCATCTCTTGTAACTGCAGATCCCGTCGGATTATTCGGAAAACATAAGTAAATGATATCTGGTGTTTCTTTTGGCAACTGAGGAGCAAAATCATTCTCTTTCGTGCAAGGCATATAGATTACATTGCTCCACTTTCCAGTTAAAGCATCATATTCTCCTGTCCTTCCTGCCATAATATTGGAATCTACATAAACCGGATAAACGGGATCACATACTGCGATTTTATTATCAACGGAAAAGATTTCTCCTATATTGCCAGAATCACTCTTTGCGCCATCACTGATAAATATCTCATCTAAGGCAATTTCCACTCCTCGTTTACCATAATCATGCTTGGCAATGGCAGAACGCAAAAATTCATATCCAAGGTCTGGTGAATATCCATGAAACGTTTCTTTTACTGCCATCTCTTCGGTTGCTTTGTGAATTGCTTCAATCACACTAGGAACCAATGGCTGTGTTACATCACCTATTCCTAAGCTAATCACCTTCTTGTCTGGATTTTCAGCCTGATAGGTATGCACTTTTTTCCCAACATTCGAAAATAAATAACTTCCTTGTAGCTTAAGATAATTTTCATTTACTTTAAACATATGCTCTCTCCTTTATGTATTTTATTTTCCTATGTCATATCTTCTTGATCATTCCTCAATCGTTCCTTCAAACACTTCCTCAGCCGGGCCAGTCATATAAAGATGATTGATTTTTCTATCATAAGAAATCGTTAAGTCTCCACCTAACATATGAACCGTCACCTTATCGTCGGTATATCCGTTTAACATACATGCAAATGCACTGCAGGTTGCCCCAGTTCCGCAAGCCCAGGTTTCCCCTGAGCCGCGTTCCCATACACGCATGTTGATTTCATTGCGATTGAGTACCTGAACAAACTCTGTATTGATTCGTTCTGGAAACAATGTATGATGTTCAAACTCCGGACCATAGATTTCAATTGGAAACCTCTTCGTATCATCAATAAATACAACTCCATGAGGATTCCCGATGGAAATGCCCGTCAATTGGAATTCACGTTCTAATACCTTCATTGGCATATTCAGTACTTTCTCTTCATTGACTGCAATTGGGATCCTCTTCGGTTCTAAGATTGGTTCTCCCATATCTACCGTTACCATGGTAACCTTATCATCCACCACCGTCAGATCTAGATACTTGGTACCTCCCAATGTCTCGATGGAAAGCTTCGTCTTATCTGTTAGGTTATGATCAAACACATATTTTCCAACACAGCGAATCGCATTTCCACACATCTCTCCCTGGGAACCATCAGAATTGTACATATGCATTGTAAAATCCTCTGTTCGTGATTCTTTAATTAAAATCAAACCATCTGAACCAATTCCATAATGTCGATTGCTTACTTTTCTAGCAAATCCGTTTGGATCATTTACGGTTTCCGTAAGACAGTTTACATAAACGTAATCATTACCACAGCCTTGCATCTTAGTAAACTTGATCATATCATCCTCCTCATTGTAAATCGACCTATTACAATCACATCATTCGAAGTACCATCTCTGCCATCTCAACTAAGTTAGTTCCACTATCCATACTATTTTTTTGTATGTAGCGGTGAGCTTCCTCTTCTGTCATATTATTTCGCTCCATTAAAACAATCTTTGCACGTTCTACTACCTCACGTTCCTGTGCCGTACGCTGTCTAGGTCTGCTTCGCTCCTTTTTCTTCCTACGCATATAATTATAGGACATCATTTGTATGGTATTAATCAGATCCTGCGCTTTCAACGGCATGCTAAGACTTATAATATTTGCCTCTCCACATTCGGATATTCTTTGGGCAGAGGCTAATAAAAGCATCTCAAACCCTTTCGGCAGATATCCATTCAACTCTCGGTAAAGCATATCTTGAAAGCGGTATCCACTGATTACAATTCCCTCATCTAAGTCGTTGGCAATGGCAATCGCCTGTGCACCAGTTGTACATGTCGCATTGACATCATAACCATTACGAATTAGAAGCATCTTTATCTTATTGGCATCCTCCAGCTTAGGAAAAGCAATGATTATACTCTGCACATTGAACCACCTCCATCGCTATAATATATTGATTCTACGAGAATTAATAACGATCGAGATATTGGTTCACTTCCCAAGCGGATACCTGTGTTCTGTATTGTATCCACTCTTCCTGTTTTACTTTTAGATAGTTTTCATACATATGACTTCCAAGTACCTTCTTAATAAAGTCACTTGCTTCATACTCCTGTAATGCCTCACCTAAACTTCCAGGCAGATTAGTAATACCTAATTCCTTCTTTTCTTCCTCAGTCATAGTAAATATATTCTTATCAATACTTGCAGGAGGTGTCAACTTTTGTTTAATTCCCTCCAGTCCAGCTGCTAAACATACTGCTAATGCAAGATATGGATTTGCTGCAGAGTCAGGAGAACGAAGTTCAACTCTTGTATTCTCTCCTCGAGATGATGGAATTCGGATCAATGGACTACGATTTGTCTTAGACCATGCGATATAGACAGGTGCTCCATATCCAGGAACCAAACGTTTATAAGAATTTACAAGAGGATTCGTGATTGCTGCCATACTTGGAATATGTTTCATTAAGCCGGCAATAAACTGAGTAGCTTCATCGCTCAGTCCATTTGGCTTTGATTCATCGTTAAAGATGTTCTTTCCATCCTTTAATAATGACATATTAATGTGCATTCCTGAACCATTTACCCCAGACTTTGGTTTTGGCATAAATGTTGCATGCATACCGTGACGTCTTGCAATCGTTCTAACTGCCATCTTAAATGTAACGATATTATCCGCTGTTTTTAATCCATCCTCATATCGAAAATCGATTTCATGCTGAGCAGGTGCAACTTCATGATGACTCGCTTCAATTTCAAATCCCAAATCTTCTAGGGTCAGTACCATTTCACGACGAGCATTTTCGCCATAATCCACAGGACCAATATCAAAATATGTACCTTTTTCCTGTGTGGTTGTAGAAGGAAGTCCATCCTGATCTAGATTAAACAAGAAGAATTCACATTCTGGGCCAACCTGAAATGTATATCCCATTTCCTTGGCTTCTTGTAATACTTTCTTTAAGATATATCTTGGATCTCCTTCGAATGGTTTCCCATCGCTACAATAGACATCACAGATAAATCTTGCAACCTTCCCTTGTTGTGGTCTCCAAGGAAAAATCTCAAAGGTATCTAAATCAGGGTAAAGGTACATATCGGATTCTTCAACCGGAACAAAACCTTCAATGGAAGAACCATCGAACATACACTGATTATTTAATACTTTATTTAACTGGCTTGTCGTAACTGCGACGTTTTTAAGATTACCATACATATCTGTAAACTGAAGGCGGATAAATTCTACATCCTCTTCTTCCACTAATCGAAGTATATCTTTCTTAGTATAACGGCTCATAATGCGCATCTCCTTTTGGATGAATAATATAAAAAGGGCAAAGATATCCCTTGTTGAGACATCTTTGCCTATAATGATTTATCTTATCAGTACCAGTTTTATTTGTCAACTAATTCTTGTTTTGGTTGTTTCTCCTTGCTCGTATCATCTCAAGTACCTTCTCTGGCTGACTGTTCATCACCAAATCTTCTGGAAACTTAGCTTCCTGTATGACAGACCATGCAGCATCGTGCTTCCCAAGATCAAAGGCTACATGTGCATCAGATCCCATAATGACAGGAACTTGATATTGCTTGCAATAGGACAGCATGAGCAAATCATTTTCACGTGTATTTGGTCGAAAGCTTCCTGGAGACACCGATGCATTGTTAATCTCTAGCATGACACTATATTCCTTCGCTGCCTTTACGACCTTTTCATAGTCTAATTCAAAGCGTCCATCATCTGGATGACCGATAATGCTGATATAAGGATTTTTCATCGTATTGATAATTGCATTAGTATTCTCTTCTTTTGTACCTGCGGTAAAGCAAGGTGGATGAATACTGGCAATGCAAAGATCTAATTTTTTCATTACACGGTCTTCTAAATCTAGATTACCTTCATAATCTAAGATGTTGACTTCGCTTCCAAACAATAATTGTACTCCATACATTTGTCTTGGAACTACATGCAGGTTTTCAAAATAATAAAGATGGCAGGTTCCTGGCATCTTTGGTGCATGTTCTGTAATTCCTAACAACTTGATTCCTTTATTCGCAGCTTCCTGTGCCATTTCATTAATTGTACTGTACGCATGTCCACTTGCTAACGTATGGGTATGCAAATCTAGAATATCTTTCATTTTACTACCTTTCTCATCCTGTATTGTAATGGAACAGACTTTCTTTCGCCTATTCTTGACTAGCTTAGGTTGTCTCTTCTCGACTTAACGTTAACTCCATCACATCACACATCTGTCCTGTGGTCAGATTCATATGAGGAGCTTCATATGTCTCTTCTGGAGAAAAGGATACCCAGTATGCTGGAACCTGATGTGCATAACCACAGCTTGGGCATTTATAAATATAAGTTTCCATATGGCATCTCCTTTCTTACATTCATCCATCATCTATATGTATCTTTGATTTCTTAAGTCTTGTGTCATTGACATGTATTAATATTATAAGCTATACGCTCGGAATCGGCAACCCGTTTTCCATTATCAAGTCATAGGATGATAAATGGAACTGTAAAAGTGTCCACTAACGATGCACTAATACATCTTCCACTCTAGCATCCTTTTAATGTAATGACAAATTCAGTCCCTTTTCCTAACTGGCTTCTTACGGAAATACTGCCTCCATGTGCTTCAATAATGGCTTTTGTTATGGAAAGACCTAATCCCATTCCTCCTGTTCTCTGATTTCTAGATTTATCCGTACGATAAAACCGTTCAAATATATTCTGGAGTTCCTCTTTTTCAATCCCAGGCCCAGTATCTGCTACCGTGATTACCGTTTCTTCTGCTTTTTTTATCAAACTAACCTCAACAGCTCCATGTTCTGGCGTATACCAGACTCCATTGGATATTAAATTTACCATGCACTGTTTGATCCGATTTCGATCTGCAAAAATCGTAGAATCCTTAGGCATCTTCATTTGTAGGGATATCTCCTTTTCTTTTGCTTTTAACGAAAATTCATTAAAAATCTCCTGACACAAAAAAGAAAATTCAAATTCCTCTTTATTTAGATAGTCTTCATCATTCTCAATCAGATGCAGCTCCCGAAGTTGATCCACAATCTTGTTCAGTCTTAAGATTTCTGTATGGCAGCTCTCAAGACGAGTTTTACTTGGTTCCCATATTCCATCAATCATAGCTTCTATATGGCTTTGCAAATTACAGAGTGGAGTACGTAATTCATGTGCGACATCCGCTGTAATCTGCCTTTTTTGTTGTTCTTCTTTTTTTAATGCCAGTGACATATGATTGATTGCTTGTATCAGATTGGCAGTTTCTAATGTATTGTTATTTAGATTGGTTTGGATTCCATACTCTTTTTCTGCAATTCTATTAACCGCTGCAATAGCTTTATTCACAGGTTCTGTAATATGTCTTGCAATCAAAGTCCCAATAAGAACAGAAACAGCTAAAAATAACAAACCAAAGATTAGAATGATACGATTTAATGTTTTTAGTAACTGAACTTCACTTTCATTAAAGGAATAAGGTCCATAATATCCTACGGTTAGAATACCTACGATTATCCCATCATTAGTCAAATCAATCCTTCTCTCTTCATAGCGTCCCTGGATATTATAAGATTCTTGTTTCATGATTGCCTTTTTATGTTGTATAACATTCTGACATTCGAGTGGATTATGAGTTCGAATATCCCAGTTCAACCCCCTCGCTCGTGTTTGTACATGTATGATGATTCCATTCTGCAAAGCAGCATTCCCAAGGATATTTAAACCAGTAGGATCATACTGTCCTGTCTCCTCATCATACAGGTCATTTACCTGATGGATGATTTTCTCAATCTGTTGTTCTCTCTGTTCAATCGCATATTTTCGAAAGGCTTTATCCAGATAAATATTTAAAAAAATATTGATTGTCAAGATACACAGGACAGAAACTAAGGAATACCACAATATTAGCTTATTACGAAGTACATGCATTCTCTCTTTTCCTTTCCTACATGGTCAAATAATCCTTACGTAACAAATTTATAGCCAACTCCATGAACAGTTACTATGATCTGAGGTTTCTTTCGATCTGGTTCGATTTTTTGTCGAATGCACTTAATATAAGTATCGATGCTTCGATCATATCCCTCAAAAACATCCTCCAACGCATACGAAATCAGCTGATTTCTGGAAAATGTACGATTCGGTGCTTTTGCCATAGTTGCAAGTATCTTATACTCGGTAGGAGTCAGGGCAACCTCTTCGTTGTTGCATTTCACGATTCCAGTATTGAAATCAATCGTAAGATATCCTTCATGAAACGACACTGGTAAATTTACGAGTTTATCACTTTCGGTTCTTCGAAGGACTGCTTCCACCTTAGCTACTACTGTCCTTGGACTAAATGGTTTGGTAATATAGTCATCAGCGCCGATATTCAAGCCATGAATCAGATCTTCTTCCTCTGTCTTCGCTGTTAACATGATGATTGGAGTACGAGAAACCATACGTATCACCCTGCAGATTTCCTCTCCCATAATGTCTGGAAGCATCAGATCTAAGATTACTAAGGCAATATCATGTAACTTAAAAAGTTCAATTGCATCTTTCCCATTGTGTGCCTTGATGACTTCATATCCACTGTTATTTAAATAAGCGGTTAGTACTTCTGTTATTTTAACTTCATCATCTATGATTAATATTTTTAAATTATTTCCCATTGTAACCTCCGCAGTCATATCTAGCACTGCATTGCGTAATTCTTCAATTACAACTCATCGGTTATTGATAAACATAGATATGACTAGTTTATTATTCCTAATTAATGAGTAAATTATCATATAATTCGATATGTGAAAAATTATGCTTGTGAGTGTTTTCTTCACTCATATGAAAAAAGTGGCTGTGAAAAATGATGTTTTTCACAGCCTGTTTCAATTCTTATATAATTAATCGAAGATTCTCCATGCTACGATAAATCGATTTCTCCACCAAGAAGTAATGCCACGATATACAATCTTGCCTTCTGATGTAGAAGCATCGATTACCATTCCATTACCAGCAGCAATACCTACATGACCTCGAACTACAATGATATCTCCTGCACGTACATCAGATAAACTTGAGATTCTCTTATACTTTCCAACATTCTGCCAACCGCTTGAAGTTAAGTAACTCTGCTTAACACCAGCCTGATTTAAACACCAATAGATAAATCCTGAACAGTCGAATGCATCTGGACCTTTCGCGCCATAGGAATATCTTGCACCGATTTTGGATTTTGCAATATTAACTAAGGCACTTGCGCTTCCGCTAACTGTTCCAGAGCTACTGGAAGAGCCGCTGCTACTAGAAGATCCTCCATTGTTGGATGATCCAGAGTTATTGGATGATCCTGAATTGATTGATGGTCTTGAGTTACTAGATGATGCTCCATTGGAGTTGGAATTACCTGAATTTCCACTTGAAGAAGAATTTGCTTTTACAACATGATCTCCTGTCAATTTCGCCATAGTTCTCATACCAACTTTACCATCTGCCACTAATCCATTGTTTCTCTGGAACTGTTTAACCGCATTTTCTGTGATTTCACCAAAATATCCTGTCGTATTGGCAGAAGATAGGTAACCATATTTACTTAGTAATTCCTGAACTCTTGTAACTGCCTCTCCACTGTCACCAAGAACAATACCATTTGCTGCTGCATCTCTGGAATTTAGTACTTCTCTTGTAGATGGTCCTAAGAATCCATCAACAACAAGGTCGTTTCTTGACTGGAACTGTTTTACAGCAAGAACTGTATCATTACCATAATGACCATCTGGTGTTGTAGTGAGATATCCTAAATCTTTTAATCTTTTTTGGGCTGCAAGAACAACGTCAGATTGCTCTCCGTAAGATAATAAGTTTGGTTTAATATCTTCACTGTAAAGCAGATCAAATGTTAACTCACCAACCTTACCATCGTCATAAAGTCCATTATTTAACTGCATTTTCTTTACGGCTGCTTCTGTAACATCTCCAAAGTAGCCAGTGATCATATCAGACTCCGCTAAGTATCCCATTTCGTATAAACGTTTCTGAAGTCCCTTTACATCCTCTCCTTCAAAGCCAAGCTTTAATGTATAATGCTTTGCATTGTCGGATAGTAATAATTCATATGTTTCAGGTCCTAAAATACCATCTGTCTTTATGTCAGACTGTCTTTGGAAACTCTTCACTGCTTCTACTGTAATCATACCATACAAATCTGTAGGTTCGGAATCTTCCATAAAACCAAGATCCATCAGTCTCTGCTGAATATCCTTTACCGTACTATGACGAACACCTTCCATATAAAACTTTGGAGCTGGTTCTTCTGATTCCTTAGTTTCTTCTTCCTCAGTGATCTCTTCTTCCGTAATATCCTCTTCTGTTGTTAACTCATCTGAATTTTCAGTTTCTTCTTGTTCTGATACTTTGCTATCCTCTTGATTCTGAAGATTCTCCTCTGTAGTTTCGTTCGTAGCAGTATACTCCTGCTCTTCTTTTTCTTGAGCAACCTGATCCGATACTTCGGATTCTTCTACTGATAGTTCTACTCTTTTACTTTCCGTCTGTTGTGCTTTCTTATAATAGCTTGATATGATAGAAAAACTACCAAGCACTACAATTGCACTTACGATTGCAATTGTTATTTTCTTATTTTTTATTGACATATATTAAACTATCCTCTTAACCTTTGTTATTTCCCACATAGCATGAAATACTACTTAAGCCTTTCATGTATTGCAATTATATTACATGAATATGGGGATTTTATGGGGATGGAGGAATAACCTTATTTTTACACATTTCCTTTGTTATTCAACGATCATTTCTGATGCTGTCTACCTTCATGATCCATCTCATACTTTTCTTTGTAAATCAACTGGGAAACCGGTACAATCTCATACCCTTTCTGCTGAAGTCCTGCGATCAGACTCTCAAGGGCATCTGCTGTATACTTTCCACCATTATGACATAGGATGATCGAGCCGTTGCCAAGATGCTTATCCTCGCATACTCGCTTTACGATGCAGTCTGCACCATAGTCCTTCCAATCAAGAGAATCCACATCCCATTGAATGCAGTGATAGCCACATGCCTTCGTTACGTCGATCAAAGTATTATTAAAATCTCCAAATGGCGGTCGAAACAGACACATATCAGTTCCAGTAAGTGCTTTTACTTTATCATGAACGGACATGATCTCTTTTTCACACTGTTCTTTACTCAATTTCGACATCTGTTTATGATTTTCACTATGATTCCCCAAATCATGACCCGCTGCTGCTATCGCTTTTACATCATCCGGATATTTGGATACCCAGCCACCTGTCATAAAAAATGTTACCTTAATGTTATGTTTCTTTAGGATTTCTAAGATTCTAGGAGTGTCTTCATTCCCCCATGCTGCATCAAAAGTTAAAGCAACTTTCTGATCTGGACAGTCCACACAGTAGATTGGAAGTTCTCGCTTTGTCCCTGCTGCCATTGCAAACAATTTGGGTATGAGAGCTACCACTAACCCAATAACTAACATGGTACTAAGTACAATGATTCCTGATCTTAAGAACTTTCTTAATTTGTCTTGGTCAATTTCAAAGTTCATAAAAATACTCCAATAAAATGATATGTATTACTATCATTATATTGGAGT
>JAQXNU010000283.1 GCA_029098165.1 Clostridiales bacterium | reverse complement strand
CCACTCACCTCCACGTGTTTTGTAGTGTGTCAGTCTTATAGGAAGATAATATCAGAAGGAAAATAGATTAAAAAGCGAAAGTCAGCCAATTTGTTTCATGACGCATTGGTGCCTTTCGCAGAAAGGCGGAATATAATTATGAAAAAAACAAAGAATGTGTTTATAATATGCGAAAGTATATTTTCAATTGTGGCTTGTGTATTTTTAGTAGTATCAATCTGCCTGATCGTAAATGGAAGACAGTTTGAGAAGAATGGGAAAAAGACAACAGCTACAATAGTCGACAGTAGTCGTGTAAAGAATTATAGAAATGGAAAGAATTATAGAAAAGGAAAGGATACTAGTAGTGTTACGATTGTTTATGAGGTAGAAGGAACACCGTATGTTAAAACGATTCATGAGTATAGTTCGAGTTGGAGTGTTGGGGATGAGTTGGATATTTATTACGATAGTGAGAATCCACTAAAAGTACGTATTAAGAGTATGCTTTATTTCCTCCCAATTATGTTTGGAATATTTGGTGTAGTACTCTTGATCCCTGCCATTATCCTAGAGATTAAAAGACGTGGTTCGAAAAAGAAACAAATGAGATTGACCGAAACTGGAAAAAAAGTATATGCAACGGTTAACGAAGTGATAGAAAATTCTTATGTAAGAGTAAATGGAAGACATCCATACCAGGCGATCGCTATTTATACTGACGAGTATTCCGGGATGACGTATCAGTTTAAAAGTAGAAACTTTTGGGATGATTTTATCAATATTATAGGAAGACAAGTTCCAGTATATTACGATCCGAAAAATCCGATGAACTACTACGTGGATATTGAATCACTATTTAATGTGAAGTGTGAATTGTAGAGTAAATGTAATAATACTTGCCAAAAGTAGAAGAACATGGTAAGATGTCACAGTAATATCGTATAAAACATGATGCGAAGATACATAATAACGTGAACAGTCACGTAAAGGAGAAAAAGATGCTTACATTCGTTTCAGATAATTTAATGTTGGACCGTATGCCAGACACTCAGTATAGAATGACATATGTAAAATCACAGGTTACGCTACCAGTCTGTCCAAAATTAAATAGCGAAACGTAGTGATGGAGATAAATATAGCTTTATAATGGAATGCACATCGCTACGTTATGGCGGGAAGGAATGTGCAAGTACATAAAACATATGCTGGTACAGGTGAATTCTACGCCATTAGCAGGTACTCAGCGGAATAGAATAGTAAGATCAAATTCGAGCAGGGAAACTTGCTCGATTTTTTTGTCCTGTAATTCAAAAAAAAGTTATTTTAGGAGGAAAAGTTATGATTCAGATATCATGTAATAATGTAAAGAAATATTATGGTGCGGAGCTGGTATTACAGTCCGTATCGTTTGAAGCGAAAGAAGGAGAGAGAATCGCTATCGTTGGGAAGAATGGCTGTGGAAAATCTACGCTGCTTCATCTAATTACTGGGAAAGAAGGGGTAGACGAAGGTGCGATAGCTATACGAAAAGGTGCCAAAATAGGATACTTAGAACAGATTCCAAAGTATGAGGAAACGATGAGTGCATTGGATGTACTTGAAATCGCATTTGCAATGCAGCGTAATCTTCGAGAACAGATGACATCATTAGAAGAACAGATGGCAAAGGAAGAGGGAGAACAACTGGAACGTGTAATAACACGATATGGCCAATTGACACAACAATATGAAAGTCTTGGGGGATATGAGGTGGAAGAACGAAAGAATCGCATCTGTACTGGGTTAAAACTCACCGAATCTTTCTTACAAAAGAGATTCTCTACCTTAAGCGGTGGAGAAAAGACGCTGGTATTGCTTGCTAAGATTTTACTACAGAATCCAGATGTCCTAGTATTAGATGAACCGACCAATCACTTAGATATTGTTATGCTTGACTGGTTGGAACAGTACTTGAAAAACTATGAAGGAACAGTATTGATCGTATCCCATGACCGTTACTTTTTAGATCAGGTGGTAACCAAAGTAATTGAAATTGCGGATGGAAAAGCGAAAGAGTATATCGGAAATTACAGTGCTTATGTGAAAGAAAAAGAAGCGTATGAAGCAAACTTAAATGCTGCTTATCAAGTACAGCAAAAACAGTTAAAACAAATGGAACGAGCAATTAAGCAAATGAGAGATTGGGCTGCTCGTGCAGATAGTGAAAAGATGTTTAGACGAGCAGCAGCGATGCAAAAACGTATGGACCGTATTGAACGTGTGGAGAAACCGAAGGGAGAAGAAAAGCCTCTGAATCTGGAATTTGGAGCATTAGTGCGTTCTGGTAAAGATGTTCTGAGGTTTCAGGATGTATGTATGAGTTATGGGGATAAGATTTTGATGAAAGATCTATCTTTTGATGTTTACTATCAGGAACATGTAGCTTTAATCGGTAGAAATGGCTGTGGAAAAACAACTTTATTAAGACTGGTCTTAGGTGAAGAACAACCAATAAGTGGAGTAGTCAAAATCGGTGAGAGCCTTAAGATTGGGTATCTGCCACAGCAGATCGCATTCGATCATGAGGACTATTCTGTGCTAGAGACTATTCGAGATGCTATGGTAATTTCGGAGGGAGATGCAAGAAAACTACTGGCGCGTTACAAGTTTTATCAAGATACTGTATTTAAGAAAGTTAAGAACTTGTCTGGGGGAGAAAAAAGCAGATTAAAGCTTGCTATTCTAATGCAACAGGAAGTGAACTTTTTAATTTTAGATGAGCCGACCAACCATCTAGATATAGCATCAAGAGAGCGCTTGGAAGAAGCATTGCTTTCCTTTCAAGGTACCATTCTTTTGGTATCTCATGACCGATATTTTATCAATCGAATTGCTACTCGGATCAGTGAGATGGAAGACTTCTCAATCTGTAATTATTATGGGGATTATGCCTATTATAAAGAAAAGAAAGAGGAAAAGTCCCAGAGGAATAGTGTAACAGTAAGTAAGACTCAAGAAGAATACAAAAACCAGAAAATACAAAAAACGAAAGAAAATCAAAAGACGCAAGACGAGTCAAGGGGGAAAGGTAGCTCATCCGCGGAAAACTGGAAAGCGAATCAGAGGCGTAATTCATTAACAACAGGAAATCAGTATAAGAAAAATCATTTGGAGGAAATCATTCAAGAATTGGAAGCTAGAATTGCAAAATTAGAGAAAGAACAAGTCGAAGCTCAGTCAGATTATGTTCATTTAATGAAAGTGGAACAGGTACTGAAAGAAGAAAATGAAAAATTAGAGCAAGCGATGTCGGAATGGATGGAGTGTGAATAAAAACGGTTATGAAACAGACATAGTTCAATCGCGACTCATTTTCCTTTTGTAAATTCGAAGTGGTACTATGGCTTGAAACGATAGAGCCATAGTACCACTTCAAGTTTAACTTTCATTTATAAACAATGTTAGTCATTTTATTTTAGTTTCTTCTTCACGAACTCGAGATGGGGAGATACCGTACTTCTTCTTAAATACTTTACTAAAATGATAGACATCTTCGTAACCAACTTGCGCCGCGACTTCTTTAATGCTTCCAGAAAAACCTTGCTCTAAGAGTTCTTTGGCATGTTCTAAACGAAGATTGATGAGGAAACGGATGGGCGTATCTCCTGTTTCAATTTTAAAAATCTTGGATATGTAAAATGGACTTAGATACATATTCTCTGCAATTTGGTCGAGAGATATTTTTTCGTTGTAGTGATCCGATAAGTAATTGAGGATCTGTTGAACAATATATTTTTTATTCGTGGAATCAAACGAATAGCCAGTGGAGATCTTGACCGCATGGGTCTGCTCGCGAATGATGAGCAACAACATCTGAACTAGATAGGAATTCAGCATAAAATAACGACCCTCTTCACAGACAGAGTACTCTGCGGCGATTGCCATACATAGTTTATACAATTTCTGACGTAGTTCTCCTGTGGTATGGAAAATAGGACTACCATCTTTCAGCATCATATAGTTTGGAGGATAATTTTTTAGCTTAATATCAGTAAATCCAACAAAAAATTCAGTTGTTGGAGTTGCTGGGGAAGTTAAGATCGATTGATGTTTTACTCCAGGATTTAGGATTAAGATATCACCTTCTTTCACATCATAGACCACATCATCAATCCGATATTTCCCGACACCAGAAAGTACAAATGCCATCTCAATATGTTCGTGACTATGATAATTTTGTTCATGATAATTTCTCGTTCCCTTCCAAGTAAAGAGGAACGTAGGATTTAGCTCAGTAACCAGACTATTTTCATAATACATTGTTTGTTGCTCCTTGGACATGTAATAAATGCAAACTTACGTATGCTTGATGTAATACTTATATTTTAACTTGATTTCTCGAAAATGTAAAATATATCTGAAAATTCTTAGCAAAATCATCCATCATCGTTGCAAGATTATACATTTTAATCTTTTGAGAAAGAACTATACTAGTTAAGAGACAGTTTATTTTAAGTGTATTGATTACATGGTAAGAAGTGTAGCTGTTTAATCTAACTTTGAGGAGGAGATTTCATGACACCAATGAAGTGGTTTTTTTCCTTTGTGAAAAAATACCGTATTTATATGATAATTGGTCTTTTTTTGACAATGGTGGTATCCATATTATCCATTATAAATCCATACATATCTGGTCAGATCGTAGATAAAGTTATCCGTGGTGGTGATTCATCTTTGTTGATACCGCTGATAGGATGCTTACTTGGAACTACAGTTGTAATCGCAATTCTGCGTTATCTTTATCAGATGTTATTTGAGACGGCTTCCCAAGGAGTTCTTTATGAGATGCGTGACACTGTTTATCGTAAGCTTTTAGCGGAAGACTTTAACTTCTACAACAAGAAGAGAACGGGAGATCTCATGAGTCGACAAACAGGAGATATGGATGCAATCCGTCACTTTGTGGCTTATGTCATCTATATGGTCTTTAGCCATGTCCTAATGTTTGTCTTTGCACTGATTATGATTTTTACTGTGAACCTAAAACTAGCGTTATGTATGATCATCGTTCTGCCATTTACGGCACTTACTACGTTTTTACAATCCAAAGAAGTTCATCCTGCATTTCGAAGAAACCGTGATTGCTTTTCCTCTTTAAATACCTATGTGCAGGAGAATGTCAGTGGAAATCGTGTGGTAAAAGCATTTGCAAAAGAAGATTATGAAATCTCTAGATTTCAAAAGGAAAATGATAAATTTCGGGAAGCCCAGATTGCTGCATCAAGGATTTGGATGAAATATGTTCCAATCTTTGAAGTACTGGCATATGTTCTGACGATCGTCTTGATCTTGTATGGCGGTTATATGGTCATCCATGAGGAAATCACGATGGGCGATCTTGTTACAGTCAACGGATATCTCTGGATGCTCAATACGCCACTTCGTATGGCAGGTTGGCTCGTTAATGATATCATCAATTTCATTACTTCAGTAGATAAGATATATAAAACGTATGCGGAAGAACCAAAGGTTAAGATGCCTTTGAACTGTACGAAAAAAGAGCACTTTAAAGGCAGAATTGAATTTAAAAATGTATCCTATCGAGCAGATGATGACGACATCGTTACAGATATTGATTTTAAAGTCGAACCAGGACAAAATATTGGTATTATCGGCACGACGGGATCAGGTAAGTCAACGATCATGAATTTACTTTGTCGATTCTATGATGCAACTTCTGGTGAAGTTTTGGTGGATGGAGTCAATGTAAAAGATATGGACTTATACTATTTGAGAGATAATATTGGTATGGCAATGCAGGATGTGTTTTTATTCTCCGATACGATCGAAGGTAATATCGCATATGGTCGTCCAGAAAGTACATTTGAGGAAGTAAAACAGGCAGCAGTGATGGCGGATGCGGATGAATTTATCATGGGATTGCCGGAAGGTTATGATACGATCGTTGGAGAGCGAGGGGTTGGTCTGTCTGGTGGACAAAAACAGCGTATTTCCTTAGCTCGAGCACTATTAAAAGATCCTTCCATCTTGATTTTGGATGATACAACGTCTGCTGTCGATATGGAAACAGAAAGTTATATCCAGACACAATTGAAGAAACTCAAGAAAAACTGTACGATCTTTACGATAGCTTATCGTATTTCTTCCATCAAAGATGCTGATCTGATCTTAGTAATGGATCATGGATCAATCATTGAGCGTGGAACTCATGAGGAATTGGTAAATGCAGATGGATATTACGCTCGAGCGTTCCATAACCAGTACGGGGATATACCAAAAGGATTTTTAGCAACGAAAGGGGGAATCTGATCATGGCACGTAATCGATATGATATGGATGAGGTTTTAGAAGACAGTTTTGATATGAATCAGATCAAACGTCTGGCTGCTTACATAAAACCGTATAAAAACAGGATGATAAGTGTTGTTCTCCTGATGTTGTCGTCCTCCGCACTTACAATGCTAATTCCTATCTTTATTAGTCAAGTCATGGATGAGTGTATTCCTCATAAAGACATGAAGATGATCATCGTCTATAGTATCCTGACCCTGGTGATTGCACTGTATTCTGCCTATGCTCTACGAATTAAGATTAAGAAGATGAGTGTGATTGGTCAGAATATCATTCATGACATTCGAACTGATATTTTTGAACATTTGCAGGAACTTCCATTTTCCTATTATGATGATCGACCACATGGCAAGATCCAAGTACGTGTTGTTAATTATGTCAACAGTCTAAGTGATCTGTTAAGCAATGGTATCGTTAATACATTTACGGATCTTTGCAATCTAATCTTTATCTTATTGTTTATGTTCTATTTGGATGTTAAGTTGACATTGATTTGTTTATGCGGGTTGCCGCTCCTTGCACTTGTGATCGTTGTGATTAAGAAAAAGCAGCGACATGCCTGGCAGATTCAGAGCAATAAGCAGTCTAACTTAAATGCTTACATTGCAGAGAGCATCAATGGAATCCGTGTTACTCAATCCTTTGTTCGGGAGCGCGAGAATACTGGAATTTTTAATCGACTAAGCAGCAGTTACCGTAAATCCTGGATGACAGCAGTACGGTACAATTTCTTAATGTGGCCGAGTGTGGATGTCATCTCAACAGCAACCACTTGTTGTGTATGTATCCTAGGTGTTCGCTGGATTATGGCACCGAATGCTACCCTGACGGTCGGAGTACTGATTGCATTTACATCGTACATCGGGCGGTTTTGGGCACCGATCAATACACTGGCTGGTTTCTATAATTCCTTATTGACCGCGATCTCTTATTTGGAACGAATCTTTGAAACCATCGATGAAAAAGTCAATGTTAAGGATGAAGCAGATGCAATCGTTATGCCGGAAGTAAAGGGTAAGGTTGAGTTTCATGATGTATGCTTTGGTTACGAAGAGGATCAGAATGTATTAAATCACATTAGTTTTGAAGTTGAGCAGGGAGAAACCTATGCAATTGTTGGACCGACGGGTGCTGGTAAAACAACAATTGTCAATCTGATCAGCCGTTTTTATAATGTAAATTCTGGTGAAATCTTAATTGATGGGATAGATATCTCGAAAGTAACGCTAAAATCCTTACGTAGCCAGATGGGAATCATGATGCAGGACAGCTTTATCTTTAGTGGTACGATCATGGATAATATCCGTTATGGTAATATGGAGGCAACGGATGAAGAAGTGATTACAGCAGCAAAGACAGTTTGTGCCCATGATTTTATCATGAAAATGGAAGATGGCTATCAAACCCAGGTAAATGAACGAGGTAGCAGGCTATCTGCAGGCCAGAGACAGTTAATTTCCTTTGCGAGAGCATTGCTTGCTAATCCAAAGATCTTAATTCTGGACGAAGCGACCTCCAGTATTGATACAGAAACGGAGATTATGCTGCAAAAAGGTCTTAGCAGATTATTAGCTGGAAGAACATCATTTATCATTGCTCATCGTCTTTCGACAATCAAAAATGCAAACTGTATTATGTATGTTGATCATGGTCGTATTGAAGAACAGGGAACTCATGATCAATTGATTAATCTTAAAGGAGAGTACTACAAACTTTATATGTCACAATTTGATTTCTTAAAAGAAGCTAGCGCAACTGCATATTGATTATTATGTCAGATAAATATGGTAGTATAATGATACTTAAGAAAGTTTCACCTCTACTGCGTCTTCGATGATCATACTCTCTGGTGTGATTGCACAATCATATGCTAATACGGATACACCATGTAGGACGCATTTTGTAGTGCTTCTGCAAATTCAGGCTGCATTTTTGTATTTGGCATAAAAGTATGAACTGACTTCAATGAGCCAGCGTTCTTTTTGGTATTCGAGGTAAAAGTCAAAGCGGCTGTCTTCATACGTATATTCTGCTTTTAGATAGTCAGGAACAAATCCTAAGCCGCCAGATGCTAACCATTCTTTGGCGGCTTTATTTGGGGCCTGACTGTCGATATTGATCAAGATGTCATTCTTCTCCACGGCAATTAAATCCTATTTTGTTTTTCGAGTGCTGGAATCAAAGTACTGTACATAAACCGTACATCCTGACAGAAGCAGTTCTTTGCAGCGACCAGTATTATTAACATGACAGATTTCAATGGAACCATTTACTTCAACATGAGCGATGAAACGGTTCGGGCGACTGATAAATTTAGCTATATATATATTTGAATAATTCAAAGTAATTCCTTTCTAGTCTTTTACATTTTTTTTTATTACCCCATTTCTTTTGCTTTCCACAAAGTCCAACAAGAGAATCTTCATAGGTCTGGCAGCAGATCGATGGAGTTTCAATGGAATCCACAGCACCAATTCTTAAGAACGTAATCGATCGATTTTATGCACTTGGAAGTCAAAACATGTCCATAAAAAACAGCTATCTGATTACGTTAGCTGGACAAAATGACAATCATGCAACCGAACCAGTATTAAACTATTATAACTACCTTACAGATTTTATGGGATGGAATAACCTTGGAACCATCTGTCTAAGGGCAAGCTAACTTGGGTTAGGAAAAAAGAGATATTTTCTTCTAAGATTTCATGCGTATTTCTTTATCTATATCGACATAATAAAAGAGAAAAATCAAAAGGAGAAATAATCATGGGTGTAACATTTCAAGGAAATAATGTGACATTAATCGATAAGGAAATTAAAGTTGGCGACCAGGCTCCAGATTTCACAGTGAAAGATAATGCACTTGTAGATGTAACCTTAAAAGATACTTTAGGGAAACGAATCTTTGTTACGGTACCATCCGTGGATACTGCAGTATGTGATATGGAAGTTCGAAGATTTAATGAGGAAGCAGCTTCGTTAGGAGATGTAACAATCTACATCGTTTCTATGGACCTTCCATTTGCTCAAGACCGCTGGTGTGGTGCAGCAGGAATTGATAAAGTCAAAATGTTATCGGATTACAAAGATCACAGCTTTGGAAAGAATTACGGTACGTATATAAAAGAACTTGGTTTGCTTGCTCGAGCAATCTTTGTAGTTGATGAGAATAATAAGGTGACTTATGTGGAATATTGCAGTGAGATAACGAATGAACCAGATTATGAAAAAGCATTACAGGCAGTAAAATAATTGCTAATCAGTGAAGGGTATGCGTAAATGCTATCGAGCATAATGCATACTCTTTTTCTGTATTTGATAAGCAAAGAAAAATATGGTAGATAATGAAAAATATCCTTGACAGTTTGTATTATTTGTATTATGCTAACTAATACAAATAATACATAGATAGATTGTTTCAGGATAGGGGGCAATTATGATCATAAAACTTAATCCATCAGGGGATGAGCCCATTTACGTACAATTAAGAAATGAAATCGTACTAGGGATAGGAAATGGACAATTAGCGTTGGGGCAGAGTCTTCCGACCGTACGTCAACTAGCATCAGAAACTGGTATTAATGCTATGACAGTAAACAAAGCTTATTCCATTTTAAAGAATGAGGGATTTATAGAAATTGACCGACGTCATGGTGCAATTGTTAGCCCTCATGCAGATCAATATGGCGAGTTTAAAAAAAAGGTGGAGTCGGAATTACAATTGTTGATCACAGAATCAACATTAAAGGGAATCTGTAAAGAACAATTTTTGAAGATTTGTGAGAATCTGTATGAAAACTTGAGTATTAGTACTTGGGAGGAGGAATCCATATGATGTTTTTTATTATGTTACCTTGTTATCTGATCGTTATTGCTGCCTTTGCTTATACTATGAATAGTGCGGCAAAACCAAATGGTTATATCTTATTGGGAGTGAAATTACCGAAACAGGAGATGAATCGATTAGAGATTCAAAACATGGTAAAAAAATTTAAGAAACGGAATCGATACTTAACGATCGGAATGTTCATTACAACAGCCTTAGCGTTCTTCTTACGTGCTTATCCAATCATCAGTACTCTTTATTGCTTGTTATTGATTGGCCTATGGCTTGTTGCAATGTGGGTTCTGCTTGTGAAAACTTTCGATGAAGTTTATGCTTATAAGAAAGAACAGGGGTGGACCGTTGGAGATACATATTCCATCTCTGTTGATACGGAAGTTGCCAGACTTAAGAAGTATTTTCCTTATTCGAAATGGCACTGGTTGGCTGTTCTTGTTTTAACGGTGATTGGATGTTTCTTATGGAAAACTGAAGATGCTGGTGGAATTGACTATGTCTATATGGCTGTCAATGCAGTTGCTTCGGTTGCGTTATTTGGTATCTATAGTATTGTTCCAAAAGTAAAATCCAATATTTATAGTGAGAATTCTGAAATCAATGTTGCGTTAAATCGTTGCTATTGTTATGAGATGACTAAAGCTATGGTGCTTGCAGCATATATTAATGCCGTATCATGGCTGATTGGTGGAATCTTCCCAGAACCTATTTACAACTATAGTCTTGTCTTAGCAATTGTGATCCTAAGCAGTATCTTGAATTGCGCTGTCATATTTATCGCAATGAACAAAGTAAAAAAAGAACGAAATTTACTGATGCAGGTGGAAAATAGTAATTTCGAAATCGATGACGATATCTATTGGAGAGGTGGCATTTACAAAAACCCAAATGATCCAAAGTTATGGGTGGAAAAGCGATTCGGTTTTGGATTGACTATGAATATGGCTCATTCGGCTGGAAAGGTGATGGATGTCATTGTTACAATCATCATGGTTGGTTGCCTAGCAATGCTTATTCATTATGTGCCATTAGATTTTCCATCATTATCTTTGACCATGGATTCGGATAAGATTTATATAAATGCAACACAATATGATACAGAAATTAATTTTAGTGATATTACGGAAGCATCCATTTTAACAGAATTGCCAAAGTTGTATAAAAATAGTGGCCTTGCAAATGCTACCTATGATTTCGGAAAGTTTCGAGCAAAAGAATATGGTCAAAGTAGAGTATATATCAACAAAGAACAGCCAAAAAGATATTTACTAATCTATACAGAAGATAGTATGTACTTTATAAATAGTGATCATGCAGAGGAATTAGAGGCCTGTATCACAGAACTTCAAAAAAGAAATTTATTAAATGAATAGAAAATATTATGAAAAAAAACATAGTATCATCATAGAATATTACATTCTGATTCAGCCATACTATAGGTGAGGAGTGATTAAACTATGAATGACAATACTATGAAAAACGGAAATGTTGTAAAGATTGATGATTACTATCAAGTAAATACATCAAATACCCTTCGCCTTGATCCAGAGGATAAATACAATGTTGGCGATATTGATATTTGTAACTCCAGTTCAACAACTGATCTGACTGGTTTGATGTTTCGACCACCTCAGAATCAGTATGAGACGGAATCTTATCATGACATTTATACATTTGGACCACCAGATATTGAGAGTAAGTAATTGAGTTCAATTAAACTTTCTTAAACAGAATTTTTAGATTAAGAACTATTCCCTATATAAAACGAAAGATGGATTGTTTTATATAGGGGATTTTTTTGTAAATAAAGGTTTGCAATTCTTTAATCATCTGGTAAACCGCCTACTTTATGTGATATACTAACTCCATAGAGATACTTAGACTATAAAAGCGCTCAAGTAGTATTCATAAGAGGAGTTAAAACTATGAAGTTAAAAGAAATCATGAAAATTATTGAAGAAAAATATCCAGTTAATCTTGCAGAAAGCTGGGATAATGTTGGACTTATGGTCGGAGATCCGAATCAAGAGATTAAAAAAGTATTAGTTAGTATAGAGGCGAATGAAGCAATCATACAAGAAGCAAAGAAAGAACAGGCAGACTTGATTATTACTCATCATCCATTTATTTTTAAAGGAATGAAACGTATTACAACCAACGACTTTAAAGGAAGAATGATTCACACACTGATTCAGAATGGTATTGCGGTTTATTCTATGCATACGAATTTTGATATCGCTAAAGATGGATTAAATGACTACTTTATGGAAGTGATAGGATTGGAATACACAAAGATTTTGGATGTGACATCAAAAGAGACTTTATTTAAGATTGTTGTTTATGCCCCAAAATCACATGAAGAAGCCGTTCGCGAAGCATTAGCAAAAGCGGGTGCTGGAGCAATGGGGAATTATTCGGATTGTACCTATCATCTCGATGGAAAAGGTCATTTTAAACCATTGGATGGAGCAAATCCTTATATAGGAGCAGTTGGTGATTTAGAAACAGTAGAAGAAGTACGAATAGAATGTACCGTAAGAAAGGAATTCTTAGATGCTGCGATTCAGAGTATGTTAGCAGTTCATCCATATGAAACAGTTGCATATGATGTAATTCAGCTTCAAAACACAGGAGAAGAAGATGGAATCGGAAGAATTGCAGATCTGCCAAACGAGATGAGTCTCGAACAGATTGCGAAATTGGTAAAAGAAAAGCTTTCGATGAATGCAATCCGTGTGGTAGGTGATTTAAGTCATCCAATCAAGAAAGTGGCAGTTGTAACCGGAAGTGGTGCAGATTACATTCGTACTTCGATGAGAAATGGTGCTGATGTCTTAATTACAGGAGATCTTAAATATCATGAAGCACAGGATGCGGTGGATGCTGGAATGTGTCTAATTGACTGTAATCACTTTGAAAGTGAGAATATTTTTAAGGATGTGATGAAACGATTCCTTGAAAGTAAGCTTTCTGTCAGTGTTACGAGCAGTCAGATAAATATTAATCCTTTTACAATTTTGTAGAAATATAACGAAAGTAAGAAAACTGATTCTGCATATATTAATACAGCGGAGAAATAATGAATTAATTAGTTAAATTAGTAACAAAGTATTTGACAAAATAGTCAAAACATGGGAAAATATTGGTAGAGTGGTATTCAGAATAGGAGGAGAATTATGAAAACAAAAGAAGTGTTTTTTCTTTTATTATGTTTTACATTTGCAATATCTACTGCCTTGATGATGATTGGCTCAATATTTGAAATTGTTACTTGCACGATGGTCGGATATACTTTCTTATGGATTAGTGCGATGATACTTATTATTCGTTATTTCGCTGTTCAGAAAAAGAAAAATAGAAACTTTTATAATGTTGATTAGAAATAAATCGAAGTTGATAATATATCAAAAATAAAAAAAGGGGCTGTGAATAAACAGCAAAAGAGATAACGTGAGAGGCGGGAAATTATATTCGGATTTGGCTCAGTCTGGCCGAAAGGGAAACGCAGCCAAATTCTAATATGATTTCCCGCTTTCCTCCTTGTTGCTCTTTTTTTGCTGTTTTTTCACAGCCTCTTTCTTAATATTATAGCAATTTTCTTGCTGCTTGGCCTATTTTTTACTAAGAATATGTAAATATATGGAAGTTATCCACAGATTGTTGATAAATTGTTAATAAATGTAAATTGCAACCAATTATGATTGTTTAAAGTCATATCGAAAATAATAAATTAATGAAAATCTTGGTCGGATAAATAATTTAAGCAATCTTAACGTTTTTTTTCTTTTGCTCGCTTATCGTTGATGATCTTCATATGTTCCTCGGTGATCAAGGTGACATTATTTTCTCTAGCCCATGTAATACAGCCTTTTAGTGCCGTCGGAAGAAAGATACGCGGGATATTTACCATCATCTTACATGCTTCTTCAGTAAACTTAATCTTGTCATCCATTCGGTTTGCTGCATATTTTACGGAATCCAGATTACCTTCGCGAATCGGAAGCAATTCTGGAATTGGACGTTTGAAAGAGGTATACCAAAAATTTTTACTGTCGCGATAACCGTAATCGACAGGAACACGAGGAAAGTTCTTTGCTTTGACTCCATCATTGATGGCATTATAGTATTTTTCTTTCATGAGAATCTTATCGACTCGCAAGATAAAGTGAGCACCATATTTGGAGGTGATTCCATTAAAATCATGGTAAGGTGGCTCGTAACCATTCAAATTCCCAGGCAAATCTTTGTCAGCTCCATCCAGTTGACGCATCCAGGTACATTCAAACACCTGATAAGCTTCTGCGATGACTTGTGGAAATGTATCTTCAGGATGCTCTTTTGTCATCAGGCCATCTTCGAGGGTGAAGATACAATTTTTCATCTTTTCTGCAGGGGTGTCCCCAGGAAAGCCCAATCGGACGACCTCTTTAAAATATTTCTTTTTATCTGGAATAAAGTTAAGCGAGCACTTTCCACGTTTTAAAAGGTGTTGAGCTGTATTGGAAGAGTTCCTTGTACATAAAAGCATAGCATAATAATCTCTTCCGGCTATATAATATGGCTGAATCAGGGAGTAAGAGCCGAGAGAGGTCGAACCATCATCGGCCAAGGTACCAATCAGCACAGTTGGCATTGGAAAAAAAGCAGATGTCTGATAGAAATTATCAACGATTCGCAAATCTTTAAAACTACTCATTCTACAACCTCCTATAATAGCATAAGAACTTAGTTATTCATTGAAACATGAATAGAGTTTGTACCTTCGTTAGTTTGCTGTATAGAGTCTAGCAATGATTCCACGTAACTTGGAAAATTTGAAAGAATCATCGTTGGACAGGGTAAGCAACATCTCAGCTGTAAACTCGGCTAAATAGTCATCAGGCTTTATGTGTAATCGCAGTAGAAGCTCTTTGATGATCGAACTAATCTGATTACATAGCATATAGTGACGTTGTTTGATTTCCATATTCCCATTGGCCTGAGCCGTATATTGGTCCCAGCAATCACTATATCGCTTTCGAAATTTTCTTAATTCCTCAAAAATCCGATACAAACCATCTGTCATATTCTGTGCTTTTTTTGATTCCTCTTGCATAATAAGAAGGCTGTTGTTCCAGTCTTCGAGTAGAATTTCTGCAACAAGAACTTCTTTGGACGAGTAGTAATTATACATCGTTCCGACGGCAATGTTGCATTTCTTTGCAATATTACGTATCGTAAGGGCAGAGTATCCTTCCAAGAGCAAGTCTTGTTGAGCTACCGATAAAATAGTTGCTTTTAAATCTGTGATAATCTTTGGCATAGTATTTACTCCATGAACTATATTATTATGAACATGTTCATTATATGCCTAGATTTTTCCAATGTCAACGCCTGGGACGAGGAAGGAACCAAAATATTGGACAAAAAAACTTGTAAATACTGGAGAACTTTATTGCATTTCAGAGAAAAATGGTTTCGTTTGGTAATAATTTAACGTAACAGAGCGAATTATAGTTGAGATTTTTTTAAAAATGAGGTATGATGTCATAAAAATGTTTATATAGATAAGAAAAAGTACGCGTTGCGGCTTAGCCTTGTCATAAAGAACAGTTACTAGGAGGACAACATGAAAAAAGTAGTGAAGTTTGGTGGTAGTTCGTTAGCGGACGCAAAACAGTTTGAGAAGGTTGGTAAGATCATACGTGCTGATGAGGACCGTAAATATGTAATACCATCTGCTCCAGGAAAGAGAAATTCCAAAGATACGAAAGTTACTGATATGCTTTATTCCTGTTATGCACTAGCTCAAGCAGGCAAGGATTTTACTTCAATGTTAGGTAAGATCAAACAGCGTTACGAAGAAATCATCAAAGGATTAAAATTAGATCTTTCACTCGATAAAGAGTTTGAAGTAATACATAGCAATTTTGAAAAGAAAATAGGAGATAATTATGCTGCCAGTCGTGGTGAGTATTTAAATGGTATCATTATGGCGAATTATCTCGGTTATGAATTCGTAGATCCAGCAGAATCCATCTGCTTTACGGAAGATGGAAACTTTGATGCGGATAAGACGGATGAGTTATTATCCAAACGACTTGCAAAAACAGAAAATGCAGTCATCCCAGGTTTTTATGGTGCTATGCCAGATGGCAAGATCAAAACATTCTCCCGCGGTGGTTCTGATATTACAGGATCCATCGTAGCCAAAGCAATCAAAGCAGATGTTTACGAAAACTGGACCGACGTTTCTGGATTCTTAGTTGCAGATCCAAGAATCATTGACAATCCAGAAGTAATTCAAACTATTACCTATAAAGAATTACGTGAGTTATCTTATATGGGTGCTACCGTATTACATGAAGATGCAATCTTCCCAGTACGTAAAGCAGGTATTCCAATCAATATCCGCAATACTAATGCTCCAGAAGATGACGGTACTTGGATCGTAGAATCAACCTGTCATAAGCCAAAGTATACGATTACTGGAATCGCAGGAAAAAAAGGTTTCTGTTCCATCAACATTGAAAAAGCTATGATGAATTCCGAGATCGGATTCGGACGTAGAGTATTAGAAGTATTTGAAAAGAATGATATTTCATTTGAACATGTACCTTCTGGAATCGATACATTTACGGTATTTGTACATCAATCAGAGTTTGAATCAAAAGAACAAAAAGTATTAGCAGGTATACATAAACTTGCAGAGCCGGATTCCATCGATTTAGAGGCTGACTTAGCTTTGATTGCAGTAGTAGGTCGTGGCATGAAGGCAAATCGAGGTACAGCTGCAAGAATCTTCGCTGCATTAGCTCATAATAACATTAATATTAAGATGATCGATCAAGGTTCTAGTGAGTTAAATATCATCATTGGTGTAAAAAATGCAGACTTTGATGCTGCAATCAAAGCGATCTATGATATATTTGTAACTGCAAATCTGTAATAAGGAATAGAGTATGAAGTACAAGGGAATTCTACACTAAATTAAAAATGGTACTTTAATGCAAAGTGGGGTGTCGGTTAGCAATTAGATAAATTGCTAACCAACACCCCACTTTTTTGAGCCCTATCAGGCAAAAATCGTGAATTTAAAACGCTAAAAATATCGCTTGACAAAAATGGGAGAAAGTTTTATATATAGTATATCGGAACGATATAACGAAACGATATACGGAGGACATTATGTTAGATTATATTATCTTAGGAGTATTATGCTCAGATTCGTTATCTGGATATGACATCCGAAAATGTATTGAGCATGGAATTGGTATGTTTTACAAGGCAAGTTACGGAAGCATCTATCCAATCCTTACGAAATTAACGAAGGAGGGATGCGTATCTTGTGAAGAAGAAAAAGGAATGAAAAAGAGAAAGGTTTACACCATTCAGCCCAAAGGAAAAGAGAAATTTCAAGAATGGTTAAAAGACTTAGAAGAGACAGGTGGTTCTATAGAGACATTTATGGCAAAAGTATTCTTCTTTGATCAGTTACCATATGAAACTGTTGTAAAGCAGATTGACACATATGAAAAGTCGCTGAAGGACTATCTGAATGTCTTGCTGGAAAAGAAGAAGCAGTTTGAAGGACTGAAGAATCAAGACGACTTTTATTACAAATTGTCTACGTTGTATTTTGGAATCTGCAAATTACAAAGCATTATTCTGTGGTGTCAGACGGTTAAGGAAAAAGCACCGTTGCAAGAACTGATCCAACCGATGAAATAGAGATTGTGAAAGGAGAGTTAGTATGCAGGAGATTCAATGGATTGATTTAGGTGGAGTTAATGCGTATTTGGTTAAGAAGGAACACAGCTTTATGCTTGTAGACACTGGTGGACATATGTTTATGGATAAACAGTATGATGACCGAAGAGAAAAGCTAGAGAAACAATTGCTTGCTTTGGGTGTGACCGATCAGAATCTGAAACTGATCTTACTTACTCATGGTGATAACGATCATGCTTGTAATGCAAAATATTTCAGAGAACGATTTCATGCCAAGATTGCAATGAGTAGTCAAGATGTATCGATGGTTGAGAAAGCAGACCCAGATTGCTATCTTGTAAATTCCAATTATGAATCTATGGTATTAAAAATGGTCTTTAAGGTGATGGATTCCAAGATTAAGAAGTTAATGACCAAAGTCTATTCGGAGTTTGAACGGTTTACTCCCGATATTTTATTAAATGACAATGATGATTTAAGTACATATGGCTTTGATGGAAGAGTTTATCATGTTCCCGGGCACACGCCTGGTTCCATTGCAATTCTAGACAGTAAAGGCAATTTGATTGCAGGAGATATGTTTGCAAATAACAAAAAGCCTTCGATTGCAATCAATGCTCAGGATTTTCAGATTTTAAGAATCAGTGCAAATAAGATCTTACAAAAAGGGGTAACGATGATTCATCCAGGACATGGAACACCATTTGAACATTCTGCGCTTCGCTGTATATAACTACTGGTATGGTAAAAAGTACAAGTGACTAAATGAGCAGAAAAAATTGTAGTATTTAGTACTGCTCCAGCAGTTCGTATTGCATTAGGTGATGCGTTTGGTCTTGAAGCTGGTTCTTTTGTGAAAGGGAAAATGGTATCCTTACTGAAAAAGTTAGGAGCTGACTATGTGTTAGATGTAAACTTTGGTGCAGATCTAACAATCATGGAAGAAGCTAGTGAACTTATTGAACGTATTACGACTGGTTCTAAGCCATTACCACAGTTCACAAGTTGTTGTCCATCTTGCGTAGAGTTTGCAGAAACTTTTTGTCCAGAGTTATTACCACAGATATCATCAGCAAAAAGCCCGATTGGTATGCAGGGAGCTACGATAAAACTTATTTTGCAAAGAAAATGGGAATTGATCCTGCTCGAATTGTAAACGTGACAATTGCACCATGTACTGCTAAAAAAGCGGAAATTCGTAGAGATGAGATGAATGCAGCAGGAAAGTATCATGGTATGGAAGATATGCGTGATAATGATTATGTATTAACAACGAAAGAACTTGTGGATTGGGCAAAGAGTAAAGCAATTGAGTTCGAAGTTTTAGAATAGTTAAGAAAAGGTGGGATGAAAGAAGGAACAATGAGGTTCTTACTTTCATCCCACTTTTTCTTATTTCGTAAGGATGGGTGTGAGAAACATAAATTAATAAGATTTATTCGCGTAATCCCTTGGTTGGGAAAGGGGAGGTTCCTGTACTATTTTCCATATACTGCTTTGGGGTGCAGTGATAGGTTTTACGGAAGTTACGTATAAAAGTCGAGTAATCACTAAAACCACTTTGCACGCTAGCTGTTGTAGCAGGGATTCCTTGTTTGAGTAGATCAACAGCATTAGATAAGCGTTTTTTATTAATATAAGAATGTAAGGAGGTACCAGTCGTATCTTTAAACAGATGCATAAGATAAGATGAGCTTAAGTATAATTGTTTGGAAATCGTTTCGATGCTAAGATCACCTGAAAGATTCTGCTGAATATATTCAATCATCTGATCTACGGTCTGATTGGACTGAGCTAGATTTTTGGCATCTAGCTTTTGATGCATCGTTGATAATCGATTTAATACAATCATTGCCTGTAGAAACAGGGTATAGGAATAGAGTTCATAACCAAATTCTTTGTTGTTCATCGAATGTTTGAGTTCGTTGAGCAGATTATAGAATTCGATTCGCTGTTTTGCATTGGTACGAACAAGGTTAGTCCTTGTCTCCATCGTTGTTACAAAACATTGATTTAAATTGTATGGTTGTAAAAGAGGCTGTTCTAAAAATTCACGGTTAATCCAGAGAATGATACGCTCGTATTGTTTGCCAGGTTGAATGATGGAACGATGAATCTCGTGATGTTGAACCAAAAGGATATCCCATGGCTTTAATTGATAGGTTTTTCCTTCTACCATATAAGTAACATTACCAGAGATGAATAAAATCACTTTTGAGAATTCGTGGTAATGATAATCAATTGTTTCGGCTTTGGAATCCTTTAAATGAAATAAGCGAAAGTTATCATTAAGATAGCCGCGCTTTACAATCTGGTTACTTTCCATTGAGATCTCCTTTCCTGCATAATATTATATTAATATCATTGTATTATAGGAAAATTCAAAAGTCAATTTGAGAAAAAAGGCTGATTCTACCAAGAATTATCAGAATTTTTGCAAATATAATACATAATTTTTTGAGAGAGCAGAAAATGCAATATATCGAGCATATTCTGCTATTTCTATTTCAAAAGGTGTTGTGTATTATAATAGTAAAGAAGGAACAACGATAATACAATGAAAGTAGGCGATATCACATGGAATATTATTTTGAAAAGTATAGAGTAAATGGAAAGGATTATTTACTATTCGATACAAAACGCAATCAATATGAATTGACATCAGAAAAGATCCGACGTCTCTGTAATCATCATTTTGGAGTTGGCGCGAATGGTATTATCATGGGATATTGCGACGACAATCATTTAAGTTATGTAAAATCGTTTGACGTGAACGGAAATCTTGAAGAACAGAATTATAACGCAATCTGTGCATTTGCTCAGTATGTCAAAGATAACTATGGAGTATGTGATCATGAGATGACGATCCATACAATTTCTGAGACAATTGTAGTGAAAATTAGTACGCTAGACAAGGAAAAGGAAAAACAAAATCTTACACAAATCTCAATGTCTATCATAAATAGTAAAATAAAAGTTGCAGTTGGATCTAGTCATTGTGAAGAAGTGCCTGCTACGATCACATTTTTATCTAGTCAAGTGAAAGAGTCGGGAAAGATCATAACTGCAGAGCAGTTTATCCGATCTTTGTAAAACATTCCTTTGTTGACATAAGTAATAGAAATGCATTATCATAGGATAATAATTGATTATCTGAGGTTATGTTAATGTATGAAGATAAAATGAATCAATTGAGGATTGGTCTAGTTTTTGCAGGCGGTGGAGCCAAGGGCGCATATGAAACAGGAGTGTTACGGACTCTATGGGAGTTGAATCTTGTCGATCAGAAGCAACCAGAGTTTTTCGCTAACGCGATTATGAACCGAATGAAATTTTAAATATTATTCTGGCATCTTGTGCGATTCCAGTTATGTTTCCACCAATTATGATCGATGGAGAACGTTATGCAGATGGCGGCATACATATTAACGATTACGGTGATCATACAGTGGACAATATTCCAATCATACCATTAAACATACGGATTGTAACGTGATCCTTGTAGTACATCTTTCGAATAAATCAAAAAATGACCGTTCTGGTTTAGAACATACCAAGATTATAGAGATTTATCCGTCCCAGCCGTTGGAGATCATCCAAGGAATTGGCACGGCATTTTCATAGTGATTTTACGAAAGTAGGTTGCACTAATTACAAGATTGAGATAAAATGGTAGTAATTCCGTTAAGGATTAACTTGATGAAGCGAGGTAAAATATGGGGATATTTAATTCATTTAAGAAGAAAAGCGAGAAACAAGAAGTCGATAATACAATAGAACAGACAACACAGGAACAAGTAAACATTGAGGCGACTGAAAAGGAACCAGAAGCAAAACCAGAGAAGCAGGACAATGATTTCTTATGTTATATCAAAGAAATGTATCCAGCAACAGAGGGCGGTACCAAAGTAATCGCTCAGGTCTTAATTGGAAAAATAAATGAAAAAGAACAAGTTCTTTATGTAAACCAAGAAGGTAGAGTTTTAGGTGGATGTACGATTGCTTCTATCGATCAGGCGAATAATCGTCTTGAGGAGGCTACGGAAAAAGGTACGCATACTTATGGCACATATTATGGATTATATCTTCCAGAAATCAATAGAGAAGAAGTTGTAAAAGGAAACCTTCTTGTAAGTACCTCCATGTTAGAGGGTGACCGTATTGAAAAACTGAATGTGGAAGAACTTTTAAAAGAGAAAGAGAAAGAACTTCATGAAAGTTCACCAAATAAAGTTTCCTTTGCAAGAAAGAATGAGATTGGACCTAGAATTTTATTTACTGAGTTAAAGAAAGAAGACCTTCAGGATCTTACGATTCAAGAGTCAATCTACTTATTGAATTCTTTAAATATTTATAACTCCAAACATCCAATGTCAGATTTCTTAGAGCGTGATCGTATATGCCGTGAGGCAATCATTGAAAAAATTCAAGAAGCGGACAAACTTTACGTAACTGTGGACAAGAATACAAACTGTCCATTTATTAATGAAGGATTTGTCGATGTTTACTCCGCAGAGGAATTTGCAAAAGATGCGGTTGATTATTATGCGCAGAGATATCGTATGCTTGAGGTAAAAGAACTTAAGAAGGGTATGATGAATGATCGTGTAAACTTCTTTGTTTATCTCTATATTATCGGAGCCGAAAAGCTTAACATTGATAATGGACAATATCGTGTGGTACTAGATCGTTCGGAAATCGTTGAAGTACCAGATTATTCGAAGATGGAAGGTGCATCTGCACCAATTTTTAATCCAAAGTTACGATTTGCAATGATCGATTTCTTTGGGGAGCTTCGCTGGAAAGTTAACTATGCTCAGCGTCCAGAGGTGATTAAGGCAAAAGAAAATGCGATGATCGAAGAGATCTGTAAAGCTAAGTATCTTGTTCCAATGAAAACACAGGGAAATGCAGAACGAGTTGGAGATAAGATTAGATTTACAGACGATGGTCAAATGGTGTTTGCGAAGATAACGAATACTGAGGATGAGGAATATATCCCAGTGTTCTCTGATTGGATGGAATTTGAAAAGCTTTACGATAAAGATGAATGGAATGGAGCCGTATTAACAATCTTAGATGCAATTAGCATTGGCAATGGTAGTGGTGTTGCAATCAATCCATATGGTGAAAACCTCATTTTAAATGAAAACAATATGAGAGAAATAAAAGAAGAATGTCAGCGATTAAATATCGCATGTTCATTTGACGCATAAACATAAAGAATGAGAGTTGTTGCAGAATGTAGGAAGCAGAATTCATACATTTTGTAACAGCTTTTTTGATTTAAGAGATGAATGGAAGCATTTATACGGAATGAACGATGAGAATTGATCGTATAGAGTAGAATGAAATAGTAGGAACCGAACATACTATGATAAGAAGCATAACATTGTTTCTAAGTCATAGGAGATGAAATTATGATAGAAGACGACACAATCAAACTTTTAAAGGAATGCAATGCTGGTGTAAAAATGGCGGTTACTTCAATTGATGAAGTATTTGATGCAGTAAAAGATGATAAATTAAGGGATTTACTTTCAAAGAGTAAACAGGAGCACGAAGCACTTGGAGATGAAACCCATAACCTTCTCAATGAATATCATGATGCGGAAAAGGATCCGAATCCAATTGCTAAAGCAATGTCCTGGATGAAAATCAATATGAAATTGATGACGAATGGTTCGGATCAGGAAGTTTCAGATTTGATAACCGATGGATGTAACATGGGAACCAAATCCCTTCATAAGTATTTAAATAAATATAAGGATGCGAATGATAAAGCAAAAGAGATTACACGAAAATTGATTGATATTGAAGAAACGCTAATCAAAGACTTAAGATGCTATCTTTAGTTTCATGATCTGATATCATTTTGCAAAAGGCCCGATATAGAAGAAAACATAGTTGGGTTTCGGTATTGGGCTTTTTGGATACATAAATTATAGCTAGTATTTTTATTATGTTTGTAGTAGAATAACGTTGATGTTTTATCCACAGAATGTATGGTAAGAATTAAATGTAAGAAAACTTTTGGAGGAAAAATGATAGATAAGGTAAAATTTATGGAGACTCTTCGATCCGTTGCTGAGGTTGCCAAGGTAGCACAAGAGCCATTAACGCGAGAAGAGATCATTTCCTATTTTGATGATATAGAATTAAATGAAGAACAGTTGACAATGGTATATAACTATCTTCAGAATCCGATGTTAGGACAAGAAGAGCCAACGAAGGAGGAAGAGGTGAAGGAAGAAACCGAATCCGAAGAGGATGAGTTTGGAGGCAAAATCGAAGATATAAGTGATTTCGAAGCTAGTGAATATCACTATCATCCCAAGGAAAAGGTTAAGCCAGTCGTAAAAACAGAATTTGAAAAGTCGGTTGATAATTCAAAATTCCTTGCGATGTATCTAGAAGATCTGGGTGATATTAATACTTTAGCGAATAACGAAGCGCAAGAACTTTACATGCGTCTGATCGATGGAGATATTTCGGTTATGGACCGCATATCCGATGACTGGTTAAGTCGTGTGGTAGAACTTGCAAAGACATATTCTGCGAATAACGTGAATTATGAAGATTTAATCCAGGAAGGAAATATTGGACTGATCAGTGGTATGAACCAACTTCTTGGCCTTAAGAAGATGATCGATGTGGAAGAGTATCTCAAAGAATCCATTCAAAAAGCGATGGAAGACTATATTGATGAGATTATGGAAACTGATGATTGGGAAGCTACGATCATTGCGAAAACAACATTGATCAATGAAGCACGTAAATATCTAGCAGAAGAGAATGTTCGAATTCCTACCAATAAAGAATTAGCGGATTATACAAAGATACCAGAGCAGGAAATTGAGGATATCTTACGTTTAGTAAAGAATAATGATTAATTTTACGGGGCAGTTGTGTAAAGTACAACAGCCCCGTACATACATAAAGGAGAGAAATTTATGCTAAGAATTTCGAAGGAACATGTAACTGATATCTTAGACAAGAACAATGTACCAGCAGCTTATTGTTGTGATGGGGACACGGTAGTTTTTGAGACAAGAGACTGTTACGATGGAAGTATTACATCGGAGGAACGTCCTTATGGTGACAAACCAGATCCATTAGAAAATCCAGCAACAGGTCCATTATATATTAATGGAGCAAAACCAGGAGATGTCTTAAAAGTAGAAATCCTAGATATTGTTGTAGCAAATCAGGGAATCATGCGTACCTCACCTACTGCCGGAGCTTTTCATGAAGCGTATGATACGAAAACGGCGCGTATTTTCCCAATTGTAAATGAACAGGTTCAGTTTGACGATAAACTTACTCTCACAATCGATCCAATGATTGGTGTAATCGGTACGGCACCGAGTGGAGAAGGAATCTTGACAGAAACTCCGGATTATCATGGCGGAAATATGGATTGCAATAAGATTGTAAAAGGTTCTACGTTATATTTGCCGGTTGGTACCGAGGGAGCTTTGTTATCGATGGGGGATCTTCACGCTCTTATGGGAGATGGCGAAGTGATGATCTGTGGTCTTGAGATTTCAGGAGAAGTTACCGTTAGAGTTTCTGTTCTTAAGAACTGTATCTTACCAACTCCATTCTTAGTCAGCAGAGGAAAGGCAAGTACCATTCAATCAGCAAAAACGTTAGATGAGGCTGGCAAGATGGCAGCTACGAAGATGTTTGAGTTTTTATCGGTAGTGTTACATGGTAATATCGTCAACGCAGGTATGTTGATGTCATTGAAGTCAGATATGGCAGTTTGTCAGGTGGTTGATCCATTAAAGACGGTGCGCGTGGAATTGCCATTAGAGATTTTTGAAGCATATGGTTATCAGATACCGTAAATAGGAATCGTTGAATAGAAAAGAAGGAGTGGTTGAAAAATGAATTTTCATTTTTTAACCACTCCTTCTTTTCATGTTTTTGCTATTTGCTCTCTCTATATTCCAAACATGGAGCTGAGTTGCAGAATTTACGACATATTACTTGGAACTTCAATGCATATTTCAGTTTTCTGGTTTGATATGTTGCATTTCTACTAGTTCAATACGCCACATCTTTAATAGAAATGTTAGATTATAAGCCTTATTTCTTGCTCCACGGGACATATGTGATTTATTTAGCTCTCTGTGCCCTGCTTCTAACAGAATTGTTAGATTCAAAACCTGATTTTCTTGCTCTACGGGGCATATATAATTTATTTAGTTCTCTGTGCCCTGTATACAAACTTGTATGCCAAATCTAGATAACATAATGTGGTGGATCTGCTTGGGTTTGGGCATAGAGAAGATATCTTCTTGTCCTGTTCCTCGCGTATTGGTAGAAAGCGAGAGCAGAATACTCTTTCACTTTAGAAATATCAATTCCTACAAAAAGCCTATGCCCGAATTGTTGACATACATTTACCACATAAAGTGAACATGAAAAATTTATTTGGCTACAGCGATAGTATACATTTTCTTTCGCTGGGTCAGATAGTAGATAACGAATAAGATCGATGTTACGGTCCAGGTCAATGGATAACTTGTAAGTACTGTATTAATTCCTGGCCAGATGGGAGTAGCAGCATAGATCCAGACAATACGTAAGGCACAGATACCGCAGCAGGTCATGATCATTGGTATGATTGAGATACCGCAACCACGAAGTGTGGATACAAGAACTTCAATCGTTACATACGTAAGAAATGTAGGAACTAAGTAATGAGCCATCATAATACCATTTTTAAGTACCGCTACATCGTCAGTGAAAAGTCTTAGCAATAAAGGAGATGTGAAGTAAAGCAGTAAACTCATTCCGATGGACATTCCAAATGCAATATACAGACTGACTTTGACACATCGCTTCACTCGATCCATCTTAAGTGCTCCGTAGTTTTGCCCAACAACTGTTGCGATGGCAATACCTAATGCATTGATCATCATCCAGAAGAAGCAGTCAATTTTTCCATAAGCAGTCCAAGCAGCAACCATATCAATACCAAAATCATTGACGAAGGATTGGATAATCACATTCGAGATTGCATACATGCTCGATTGGATTCCTGCAGGAAGTCCAAGGTAAAAGATTCGTTTCAATACATAGCTGCGGAACTTAATTTCACTAAGTTTCAAACGATAACAATCATCGGTCTTCATTAATACACGTAGGACTAAAAGAGAACTGATGAATTGTGAAAGAATCGTTGCAATTGCAACTCCTGCGGTTCCCATTCGGAATAAGGCTACAAATAGCAAGTCTAATCCGATATTGGTCAAACAGCTGATGATCAGAAAATATAATGGACGTTTGGAATCTCCAATTGCACGCAGTATGGCAGAACCCATGTTATAAAGCAGATTTGGAATGATACCAACAAAATAAATACGGATATATGTAGTAGCTAATGGAAGTATTTCTTCTGGGGTATGCATTGCTTTTATGATGCTAGGGGTAAAACCAATACCAAAGACCATAAGGATTAAACCACCAACCAGAGACAAAGCAATCGCGGTATGTACGGCATGACTGGTTTCTTTTTCTTTTTTTCCACCATAATATTGAGCAATGACAACACTTGCACCTGAGGAAAGACCGGTAAAGAAACCAACAAGCAGATTAATCAAAGTCCCAGTGGCACCGCCAACGGCGCCTAGAGCTTCTTTACTTACAAATTGTCCAACAATAACAGCATCTGTTGTATTATAAAGTTGTTGAAAGAATGTACCAAATAAGATAGGAAAGAAAAACAGCATCAAAGCTTTTGTAATACTTCCATCGGTGATTTGGTTCATTCGTTTATCATTTGGTTTCATAAAAGACTCCTCCTTAATAAACTAGCTAAGTATGTAATGTGCAGAATCTTATTGTATCACTAACTTTGGGAACTTACAATCTAGATTTTGTCTTACACTGGAAAAAGTATCATGGGAAGCTGCAACAATTGGAATAGGATTGTTTTCTATGAATAGAGTAGTTATGAAAAAATCAAATTAACAATATAAAAGAAAAGTGTTATAATATCAACAATCTTAAATAAGAGAATTTTACATAATAGAAGAAGGAAATTAAATTTCATAATTATGATACAAGGAAGATTGTGCGTAGTGCATTGAAAATGGGATAAGTGACAACTGCTAGGATGTTACTATTGTGAATTCATCTTGTTTCAAGGAGGATAAAGGAATGAAAGAGGATAAAATAACAATTGTTTTATATTATTCATTTACGGGTACATCAAGAGTACAAGCAGAGATAATAGCAAAAGAAAATGGAGATTGTATTGTTTGCGAAATTAAAGAAACAAAAAAGCGTACGATGGGTACAGCCCTGTTAACGGGATGTCCGATGGCAAGGTTTCGATCTGCTTCAAAGATTGAACCGATTCCTTATAAATTATCTGATTTTGATAAAATCATTCTGGTAGCACCGGTATGGAATGGTTACCCTGCACCAGCTTTTAATGCTATGGTAGAAATCGTACCAAGAAAGAAAGCGGTAGAAATCTACTTATGTTCTTCAGGCGGAGAAACACCAAAGAGTAAAGAAGGTACCTGCCAGCTGTTGACAAAACGTGATTGTAATGTTCTTGGCTATCACGATATTAAGACGAACAAGAATATGAAAGATGAATAATCGTAACGAAGTGGTAACTCGTTTCATACGATGTAAAGAATAGTGATTTTGGACATAATGTAGGAGAATATGATTAATAGAAAAAGAGGAGTTCCTGTGTATTAAATCAGGAACTCCTCTTTGACTTCACAAATTCTTCACAAAAAAATTAGCACTCACCCCTTGACAGTGCTAATAATAAGTGTTATATTACATATAGAACAAGGGGAACAGATAAAAAGTTCATAAATCCTTGCGATAGATCATTAATAGGAAGGTGATTGAGATGTTATTACAAAGAAAACATTATCCGATGAAATGTGATATCCAGGAGAAGAAAGACAAATATCTTCTTGAGATCAATTTACCAGGATTTCAAAAAGAAAACTTAAAGGCTCATGTTGAAAATGGATATCTCATTGTGTCAGCTACACAGGATGAAGAATCCAAAGAAACTCAGAAGAAGTATGTACGTTGCGAGCGTTACCATGGAGAGCTATCGAGAAGCTTTTACATTGGCAAAGATATTAAGCAGGAAGAAATTACAGCTACGTATCAACATGGTGTTTTGAAACTGACATTGCCGAAGAAAGATCCAAAGGCAGTAGAGGAGAAGAAACAAATTCAAATAGCATAACTGATTACGCCAACATCATATGGATGGACGTATCACAAATAATCAATATATATCATATGTATTCTTAAAGGAGGAATGACCTATGTATTTACCAAGTATATTTGAAGATAATTTTGTTGATAGCTTTTTTGATGACATGTTTTCATTTCCAATGGAAACAACAGTTCAAAGAATGACGTCTAATATGAGTACAGATGTGAAGGATTTAGGGGACTGTTACGAGATGGATATCGAGTTACCTGGCTACACCAAGGAAAATATCCATGCGGCATTGAATCAAGGTTACTTAACAATCACAGCGAGCAAGAATGAAGAAAATAATACAAAGGATGAGAAGGGCAGATTTATCCGTCAGGAACGCTACGAAGGTCAGTGTCAGAGAAGCTTCTATGTGGGTGAATATCTGACGGAATCAGATATTCAGGCTGGCTTTGATAATGGTATCCTGAAATTAGTATTTCCGAAAGAAGAAGCTCATGAGAATATCGAACAGAACCGCTATATCCCAATTGAGTAATGAACAAAAAAAGAGTTTATGTGTAATGATATAGACTAGACGTTCCTTGTTGCAGATAAGATGACCATGATTGGCTATCTTATTCCAAGGTAGTCTTTTACCTAAAGCTGTTACACAATAGATTATAAGGCATCATGATTCCTTCTTATGTTGCTGATATAATCTATTAGTAACAGCTTTTTTAATAGAGTTTTAATATTTGAAATGTTGTATTGTGATTAAATATCCTTTAAAATAAGAAGTAATTATTACAAAAGATAGGTGGAATGAAAATGTTACCAGGCAAGTTATTAGGAATACCATTATTTACAATTTTTTGGACTTTCTTTATTTATAGTTTTTTGGGATGGATCTACGAGAGTACCTTCGTTAGCATCCGGAAAAAAACATTTGTGAATCGAGGATTTTTAAATGGTCCGATTATTCCAATCTATGGTTGTGGAGCGATGCTTGTGGAATTAGGATTTTTTAATTCAAAAATGATTCCAATTACAGAAACAGCCACTTTACTACATATGATCGAAGTTTTTATTATAGGCATGATCTTAGCATCGATCTTAGAGTATGTGACTTCTTACTTTATGGAGAAATGGTTTCATGCAAAATGGTGGGATTATAGTGATTATCCGCTCAATATCAAGGGACGTATCAGTTTACGTTCTTCGTTATTCTGGGGGGTATTGTCGGTAGTCGGAGTCTACGTAATGCAGCCTTTGGTTCATCGATTTATCATACATTTAAAACGACCGGTCTGTGATTATATCTTGTATGCATGTATTGTTGCAGGCTCAGTAGATTTTTATTTGACCGTACGAGTTACCTTACATTTGACGAGGAAACTAGCTGCGGTAGAAAAGTTAAAAGAAGTATTATACGAATATTCCTCGGGTATTCACTGGTACGATAAGGCAGAGGAATGGAAAGAGAAGATTGAACGCAGTAAATGGTACGAGCATGTTGTTACCATTAAGAATAATAAATTACATCATATGGTTTATAAGCGTTTATTTAAGGCATTCCCTAAGTTAAAGGTTGTTGACCGACAGCAGGTATTCGAAGAGTTTAAGAAAAAATTATTAAGCATTAGGAGATAATTATGTCCCAGTTAACGAAAAAAGCATTATTAGATTCATTTGTGAAGTTATTGAATCAAACATCATTAGATAAAATTACAGTGAAAGATATTGCGCAAGATTGTGGAGTGAACCGTAATACGTTTTATTATCATTTTAAAGATATTTATAGTATGCTTGATGAAATCTTCCAAGCAGAGACGAAGAGAGTTACGGAAGAGACAAAAGAGTATGGCAGTTGGCAGGAGAGTTTCTTAATGTCAACAAAATTTGCGTTGGAGAATAAAAGAGCGATTTATCACATTTACAATTCACTATCGAGAGAACAGCTGGAGCAATATTTATATAATGTCACAGACAGTGTTATGATTAGTTTCGTGGAAAGTGCTGCCCAAGGGATGGATTGTAATCACAATGATGTCCTAATGTTAGCGAATTTCTATAAGCATGCAATGGTTGGATTAGTGCTTGACTGGTTGAAAAACGGGATGAAAGAGGACCCAGAGTACGTGATCAACCGTCTAGGAGTATTACTAGATGGAAATGTGAAAATTGCGCTCGCTAACGGGAAAAAGAATCCTGCCAGCAAATAGAGTAAATTGTATATAGAATTTAAACATTTTTATGACTATGCCTAGTTTTTGTGCATAGTCATTTTTTTGACTATAGCAACCTTTTAAAATCTGACTATACTAGAAACAAAGTTCAAGTTAGGAGGCAGTAAAATGATAAACTTAGGAAAGAAGGTAGTGAAGTACAGAATCCCAATCCTAATCATCAGTATTTTGTTATTGATTCCATCCTTTTTAGGAATTGTTAACACAAGAATTAACTATGATATGCTTACCTATTTACCATCCACGATGGATACCGTAAAAGGTCAGAATATCTTGTTAGAGGATTTTGGAAAGGGTGCATTTTCACTCGTATTAACTGAGGGAATGTCGAACTCTCAGACCGCAGATTTAAAAGCAAAGATTGAAACAGTAGAACATGTAGATACCGTCATCTGGTATGACAGCTTAATGGATCTTTCCGTTCCAATGGAATTATTACCAAAGAAGTTCTACGATGCATTTAATAATGGTGACACAACGATGATGGCAGTATTCTTTGATACTTCAACATCAGCCGATGACACTATGGATGCAATCACAAAAATTCGAAAAATTACAAATAAAGAATGTTTTGTAACTGGTATGTCAGCTCTTGTAACCGACTTAAGAGATTTATGTGAAAAGGAAGAGCCAGTTTATGTTGCAATTGCAGTTATCTTAGCAGCAGTTGCAATGATGATCTTTATGGATTCCTTCATCTTACCATTTATCTTCTTAGCAAGTATCGGTATTGCAATTGCATTTAACTTAGGAACCAACTACTTCTTAGGAGAGATATCCTACATAACAAAAGCATTATCCGCCGTACTTCAGTTAGGTGTAACCATGGATTATTCGATTTTCTTATGGCATAGTTACAAAGAACAGAAAGAAAGATTTGAAGGAGATAAGAACCGTGCAATGGCACATGCAATCTCCAACACTATTACATCCGTTGTTGGTAGTTCCGTTACAACGATCGCTGGTTTCATCGCATTATGTTTCATGAGTTATACCTTAGGTAAGGACTTAGGTATCGTAATGGCCAAAGGTGTTGTTTTCGGTGTAATCGGATGTGTAACAACTTTACCAGCCTTGATTTTATTATTTGATAAAGCAATTGAGAAGACATCTCATAAATCCTTAATCCCGAATATGGATAAAGCAGCTAAGGTGATCACAAAGCGACCAGCAATCTTTATCCTCCTCTTCGTTATCGTTATGGTTCCAGCATTAATTGGTTATCGTGGAACAAAGGTTTATTATGATTTAGGCAGTACAATGCCAAAGGATATGGAGTATGTGATTGCAAATACAAAGCTTAAGGATAAATTCAATTTAGCATCCACTCACATGGTTCTTGCAGATTCGAAGTTGGCTCACAAAGACGCAAAAGCGATGTTAGATGAAATTGAAACGGTAGATGGTGTGAAATATGCACTTGGATTTGATTCCTTAGTTGGCTCTTTAGTACCAGAAGAAATCATACCAGATTCCATCAAGGAAGTATTAAAGAGTGACCGTTATCAGTTGATCCTGATTAACTCTGAGTATGTGACAGCAAGTGATGAAGTGAATGCACAGATTGATCAGATCAATGATATCGTTAAAAAATATGACAGCGAGGGTATGGTAATTGGTGAAGCACCTTGTACTAAGGATTTGATTGTAACAACAGATCATGACTTCAAGGTAGTCGATGCAATCTCCATCGTAGCAATCTTTATCATTATTGCTCTTGTATTAAAGTCAGTAACTTTACCAGTAATTCTTGTAGCAGTAATCGAGTTCGCAATCTTTATCAACCTCGGATTGCCTTATTACATGGATGTTAAGTTACCATTTATCGCACCAATCTGTATCAGTACAATCCAACTTGGTGCAACTGTCGATTATGCAATCTTAATGACAAGTAGATATAAAAAAGAACGTTACAGAGAAAAAGATAAGAAAGAAGCAGTTCAAATCGCACTTTCCACATCCATTCCTTCCATCATTGTCAGTGCCGTTGGTTTCTTCGCAGCAACATTCGGCGTTGGTTTATACTCCGAAGTAGATATCATCGGATCTTTATGTAACCTTATGGCGAGAGGTGCCGTTATCAGTATGTTTACTGTAATCTTGATCTTACCAAATATGTTCATGTTATTTGATAAGGTAATCTGCAAGACAACAGCAAAGATGATTGATAAGAGCGCTAATTAATTGAAATATAGGAGGTAAGTACTATGAGAAAATCAAAGAAAATTTTAATCGTTTCTGCTGTTGCTGGTTTAGCAGTTGTTGGTACTACAGCAGGAATGGCATATTGTGAATCCAATAATACCGCGATTGTTGCAGAAGCTGCAACAAATACTGATACAACAGATTCTAAAGTAGAAGAAATAAATACAGAAGAAATTTTAGATAAATTAAGTGGAAAGGATATCATTTCTACCGATGCAGCGCAAAAAGAAGAAACTGTTTATGTGATCGCTGATGCAACAGGTGCTTCTCAAAAAATCATCGTTAGTGAGTGGTTAAAGAATCCAGAGAATGCTGCTGAATTAGTAGACCAGTCCAACCTTACTGATATCCAGAACGTGAAAGGTGAGGAAACATTTACCCTGGGAGCTGAGGGACAAGTAACATGGGCAGCTAATGGACAGGATATTTATTATCAGGGTCAGAGCTCCGAAGAACTTCCTTTAAAATTAAACATTAATTATACATTAGATGGTAACGAAATCACACCTGCTGAACTTGAAGGGAAGAGTGGTAAATTAGTTATGACATTCTCTTATGACAATATAGCAAAGGTTCCATTCTTAGCAGTAAACGGTATGATCCTTGACAACAGTAAATTTACTAATGTAAATGTTACGAATGGTAAAGTGGTTAACGATGGAAGTAAGATCGTAGTTATCGGTGCTGCATTACCAGGAGTAGCGGAATGCTTAGATATTGATACTGAGAAAGCAGATATCCCTTCCACAGTGGAAGTTACCGCTGATGTAACGGATTACAGTGCAGTTACTTCTATGACTCTTGTTACAAATGATCTTTTCAATCACATCAATGTGGATAATATTGATGATATGGATTCGCTAAAGGATGCAATGAGCAGTTTAACAGATGCAACAACGAAATTAGTAGATGGTAGCGACAACTTATATGATGGTTTATGTACTCTTGCAGATAAATCCGTTGAATTATCCGATGCAATTGGTAAATTAAGTGCAGGTGCTGATAAATTACAAAACGGTATTGTTACTGCACAGAATGGTATCGGAACATTAAGCACAGGTATTGGTTCCTTAGATCAAGGGATTGGAGCTTTAAATTCCGGTGTTGGGGCATTAGATCAAGGAATTAGCAAATTTGCAGATGGTATCGTTCAGTTAGATACCGGTATTAATTCTTTGGCAGATGGTTCTAAGAACGTTCAGTCAGGCGCTGGTCAGATCAAAGATGGTTTAGGCGCTTTAGCTGCTCAAAATGATACTTTAAATGGTGGAGCAAAACAGGTATTTAATTCGTTACTTGCGAATGCACAGAGTCAGTTAACAGCAGCAGGAGTTAAAATTCCTAACTTAACAATTGAAAACTATGAAAAAGTTCTTGGCGGTGTGATTGCTCAGTTAAACCAGGCAGGCGATGCAAAATCAGCATACGCAGCTAAGACAATTCAGGGTGTGTTAGATTCCTTAAAGAGCTATCAGCAGTTCTACGATGGTTTAGCTCAGTATACTGGAGCAGTTTCTAAATTGCATGATGGTTCTAAGACGTTAGCAGCTGGCACTGACCAATTAACAGGTGGTGTGAACAAACTTTCCGCTGGTTCTTCTGAACTTGTAAAAGGTTTTGATACATTACAAAAAGGATCTTCGGATCTTGTTGATGGATCTTCTAAACTTGTAAATGGTTCTGCTGAACTTGTAGCTGGAGCATCTAAATTAAACAGTGGTTGTGATGCACTTGTATCTGGTTCTAAAGAACTTGCAGGTGGTTTAGGTAAATTAGATCAAGCAAGTGGTACTTTGATCGATGGAGTTGGAAAACTAAAAGATGGTTCTAAGCAGTTAGCAGATGGCATCGAGTTATTCAGTGAGACAGGTATTCAGAAACTTTCTGATATGTTCGATGGCGACATTAGCAAACTGATTACGAACGTATCTGATATGATTAGTACTTCAAAAGAATACGTAAGCTTCGGCGGTGTATCGAAAGATATGACTGGCAGTGTTAAATTTATCATTAAAGCAGAATAAGGATTGTAAGAAAAAAGGGTCTGTGAAAAAACACCCAAAAGAGTAACAAGGAGAGAGGCGTGGAATCATATTAGAATTTGGCTGCCTTTCCCTATCGGCCGGACATAGCCAAATTCTAATATGATTCTATGCCTCTCTTCGTTACTCTTTTGGCGTTTCTATAGCCCCTTTTTTGTTTTATGTGCGGGGGGTAATCCATTAAGTTAAGAATATCTTAAGAAAGAATTCTCCAAAAATATAGAGAAATCTATACCATCTATGTTATACTACAAGAGTATTTCACCTATGGGGGACAGGTAGGTGAAAAAGAGAATATAGTAATTGGAGGATAAAAGATTGAGAAAACTGCTAAAGATTAGTTGTATTGGTGCCATGGTATTGGCTCTGGTTGGATGTAGTAAAGCTAAAAATGAAGCGAATGAACCAACAAGCACAGTGACTCCTACAGAACAAGAAAACGAAAAAAATGATTTAGATGCTCAGTTAGAACTGGAACCACAAGGTGATAGCGGCGAGAATGTGATCATCGTATTAGATCCTGGTCATGGCGGTGGATTTGTTGGTGCCAATTACGATGGATTAATTGAAAAAGATATGACTTTAACGGTTGCTAATAATATAAAATCGTATTTAGAGGAAAACTATACAGGTATGGAAGTTTATATGACTAGAGAAAAGGATAGTGCTTTATCTGGTGATGTAGCCGAAGATCTGGAGATGCGAGCTGAGTATGCAAAAAGTGTAGATGCAGATGTATTAGTAAGTTTGCATTTCAATGCTTCTGAGGATCACTCACAGCAAGGTGCGATGGTATTACGCTCCCATCAGCCAACAGTAAGTGAAGTAAGTGAAGACCTCGGTCAATCCATCCTAAAGGAATTAGCTGAACTTGGAATCGTAAATTGTGGAACCCGAACAAGAAATAGTAATGATATGTTCGATGACGCTGGCAAACCACTTGATTACTATGCAATTAATCGTCATTGCGCAAAGAGAGAGATACCGGGTATCATTGTAGAGCATTGTTTTATGGATAATGCAACGGACAAAACTTTCTTAGAAAGTAATGATAAATTAAAGTCATTAGCAAAAGCGGATGCTATCGGAATCGCTAATTACTATGGATTAGCTAAAAAGTAAAGGTAGCCTAAATGAGTGAAATCAAAGCTTATGTAGATCAGTTTGAACAAGAAAAGAGGGAATGGATCCTGGAGTTTACGCAATATATGCACGACAAACATCCTGAGATGAAACCAACGATCTGGTTTCGTATGCCAACCTATAAGAAAGACAATGTTTATATCGCATTTTCTGTTGCTAAACAACATTTTACTGTTCATACGAATGACGAACAAAGCTTTCAGCTAATGAAGGAAGCGCTACCTGATTGTAAAGTTGGTAAGCGTTCCATACAAATAAAATATGATCAGCTAGATGCTAAGCGTGTAATTTATAATACGATCGAATTCTTGGCAAGAAAGACTGATTTTAATAAGAAATAAAAAAGGGTATTGCAGACATAAAGTTTGCAGTACCCTTTAAAAAGTAGTGGAAAATTATGAAAGAATGGACTATAATCAGTCTATTACATTTATAGGAGAAGACATATGAAACGTTTTATAGGAAACAAACAATTTTATCGAATGGTCCTGATTATCGCAATTCCTATTATGATACAGAATGGTATCACGAACTTCGTTGGAATGTTGGATAACATTATGATCGGGCGAGTTGGAACGGAGCAGATGGCTGGAGTTTCCATCGCCAACGAGTTAATGTTTGTATTCAATCTTGCAATCTTTGGAGCAATTTCTGGTCCTGGAATTTTTGGAGCGCAGTTTTTTGGGAATGGAGATTACGAGGGAGTTCGGCATACGTTCCGATTTAAAGTAATCATTGGAAGTATTATCAGTCTTGTAGGTATTCTAATCTTTTCGACAATAGGCGAACAGCTAATTTCTCTTTACTTACATGAAAGCAAAGAAGTTAGTAACATTGAAGCGGCCCTTGGTTATGCGAAAGATTATTTACGCGTAATGCTCTTTGGATTGATCCCGTTTGTTGCATCCCAATGTTATAGTAGTACGTTGCGTGAGACAGGAGAAACTAAAGTCCCAATGATTGCCGGAATTGTCGCAGTTCTAGTGAATCTGCTCTTTAATGCATTACTAATTTTCGGATTATGTGGACTTCCAAAGCTTGGGGCTGTCGGAGCCGCAATTGCAACCGTAATCTCCAGATTTGTTGAGACATTGATCATTATCATTTGGACACATCGACATACCGAACAAAACAAGTTCATTGTAAATGCATATCAGACGCTCTACATACCTGGGAGTCTAGTGAAAAATATGTTGATCAAAGGTACTCCATTATTTATCAATGAGGCATTATGGGCAGGCGGAATGACGATGATGACTCAGTGTTATTCCAAACGTGGTCTTGAAGTCATTGCTGGATTAAACATTGCAAATACAATCACGAACTTATTTAACATTGTATTTATTGCGTTAGGCAGTGCGGTGGCAATCATCGTTGGCCAGTTACTTGGAGCCAATAAAATGAAAGAAGCCAAGGAGACTGCCGGAAAATTAATCTTCTTTTCCGTAATGAGTTGCGTCATCGTTGGCTTCGCTATGGGGCTGATTGCACCGTTATTCCCACGAATCTATAAGGTAACAGATAATGTGAAATATCTGGCTACGAACTTTATCATAATCATGGCGTTGTCCATGCCATTTAATGCTTGTACGCATGCATCTTATTTTACATTGCGTTCTGGTGGAAAGACCATTGTTACGTTCTTATTTGATTCTGTTTTTGTTTGGGTATGCTGTGTGCCATCAGCATTTGTTTTAATTAAATTCACAACGCTTACCATTTTACCGATTTATCTGCTTTGTAGAGCTACTGAGATTATCAAATGTATAATCGGTTTAGCGCTTGTAAAGAAAGGGGTATGGTTAAATAATATCGTAGTGAATAAATCTTAGTGCTTTTCCTGATATTTTGCTGTAGGATAGCGGAAGAGCAATGTCTTTAGCGCGCTCCAGCGGAATGGAATTAGTGGCCATAGATAATTCTTTCCTGAAATCGAAGGTGTTGTAACAATGGAAATGAGCACAAGGATAATGGCTAAAATAAAACCGGTAAGACCGAAGAAACCGGTCATCAGCACTAAGACATAGCGATAGAGTCTTATCGCTTGTGCAAATTCCTGAGCTGCGATACTTAAGGTACAGAGCATCGTTGCAGCACCATAAAAAAGTACTTCGGTGGTAGCCCAGTTAAGCTTGATGGCAACGTCACCAATAATCAGACCTCCTACTAAGCCTAGAGAATTGGATAAACCGCTCGAGGCATTGGAAGAGGAATATTTAAAAATATCAAGAAAGACTTCTACGATGATAACAAAGATAAATAGCTTTGTTGGATTGACCGCTTCTGTAGTGATCACTTGCAGCGAAGCGGGGAGTCGGTTTGCATACATCCCAAGCAATAGAAAGACAGGCATGATAAACAGACTGGCTAGGATACAGAAGAAACGAAGAAGTCGTAAATAGTTACCGACGGAAGGATTCTGATAGTAATCTTCTGGGTTTTGGGTAAATTGAAATAGTGTACATGGAAAGATCATGACGGAAGGAAAGTTATCGACAATGATTGTGATATATCCTTCTAAAATATAACTACAAGCAACATCTGGACGCTGGGTATAGCGAGTCTGCGGAAGCGGATTCCACCAGCGCTTTTTTATGATCAATTCCTGAAGGGATTGTGGACCCATAGTAAGAGCAGGAATGTTCAGACTATTGATCTTTTGCTTTAGGGTTTCTAACAGTTTCGTATCAATGCTACCATCAATGTATGCAATTGCAACATCGCTTTTGGATTCTGTTCCAACGGTAAGCATCTCGAAACTTAACTTCGGATTTCGGATACGACGGCGGATCAAAGCAGTATTATAGACAATGGTTTCAACAAAACCATCTTTTGCACCACGACTTACTTTTTCTAAATCCGGTTCCTCAATACCACGGACTGGGTATTTTCTTGAGTCAAGGACTACCGCCTGAGAAAAGCCATCGACAAATAAAACGGATGGACCGCTTAAGATATTTTTAATGATCTTATCCCAGTCCTCACACAGTTCAGCTTGTACATAACCTATTTTAGAAGCCATGAATTTCGGAAGATCATTGATTTCGGCATCTTGAGTGAACAATGGGTTTTGTAAATCGGAGAAGAGTTTTTGTAGGATTCCGTTATCGCATAATCCGTTGATACCCATCCAGTATGCTTTGGTATCTCGTAAATAAAAAGTTCTTGTTACTAAATCATAACTTTTTTCAATTGGAAAGATTTCGTGCAATCTTTTTATGTTATCATCTAAATTTGTTGAAAGATTCATTATTATACCTCAATCTATCATTCTTGACAGGGATGTCAGTTTATCTGCTGCTTATTTTTTCATGATGAGTCGAAATTTATACAGTAAATGCAAGATGGGATTGATAATATTTTGCTTCTTTTGTTGATTAATATTAGAGAGTTGTGTTAAAATGTAGCATAGTTAAATAAAAAACTGGCTAAAGGAATAAAAACATATGACAGAATACAAAATGCAGTTATTATGCTTATGTTTATTGCTTTTTATCGGAGTGTATCATCTTCGATGTAAAAGATTACAGACGACAGCAGTTAAATTATTTGATCGAATTATATCAGTGGCTATCATCAATATTGTTTTTGATATTATCACGGTACATACGGTAAATCATTTGGATCAGGTACCAGCTGGTTTAAATCGATTCGTTCATCAGATATTTATAGGCTCTATGAACTTATATATTTTTTTAGTATGCATCTATATTATTCAGGGGATTCGAGACTATAAAAATTTTACAAGACGGTTAAAACTTAGCTTGACTGCTCCTTTGATTTTTGCTTGGATCATAATCGCATTTGGACCGATTTCCTATAATACAAGCGGCAGAATCGCATATTCTTATGGATGGGTACCGACTACTTGTTATATTCTTGTCGTTGTCTATATAGGGATTTCTTTGTATTATTGTTTCCGTTATTGGAAGCAGATCGATATCCAGAAGAAGAACGCGATGCTACCAGCATTATTTATTATGGCATTGGTTGCAGTTATCCAGAAACTCTATCCTGAGTCGTTGATTTCTGCAATGGCCGTTATTTTGATGGTATTTAGTATCTTTATCTCGTTGGAGAATCCAAGCGATTATATCGACAAGAAGAGCGGAGTCTATAATGTAGAAGGGTTTTCCAT
>JAQXNU010000282.1 GCA_029098165.1 Clostridiales bacterium | reverse complement strand
ACTTTTAGATAGCCTTTTCCTGTTTTTACAGAGAAAGAATCTTTATTAACTGCAACGATAGAACCGTTCACGTATTCTTCTCGATGAACATTCTCAATTGTGGAAACCACTTCTGCCTTCCAAATTTTCAATGTCTTCTCATGAAGTTTAGTATATGCACTTGGCCATGGATTCAATCCTCGAACAAGACGTTCCAATACAACCGCATCTTTATTGAAATCTAAAAGACCGGCTTCCTTCTTAAACTGTCCAAAGTAAGAAGCCTGGGAAGGATCCTGTTTTTCATATACTGCAGTTCCATCCTGAATCTGTTTTAATGCAACTAATAATGCATGAGCACCAACACTTAATAATTTATCATGTAAGCTACCACCCGTTTCATCTGGAGCAATTGCAATTTCTTCCTTGTAAATCATGTCACCAGTATCGATACCGGCATCCATCTTCATAATCGTTACACCAGTTTTTTCTTCTCCATCAATGATAACCTGCTGGATTGGAGCTGCACCACGGAACTTTGGAAGCAAGGATGCATGCACATTGATACAGCCCATTGGTGGAATATCTAATAATTCCTGGCTTAAGATCTGACCAAATGCAACAACAATAAACATATCTGCATTTAGGCTTCGCATCTCTTCAATAAAATCCTCATTTCTCGCTCTAACTGGCTGATAAATCGGAAGATTATACTCTAAAGCCACCTTTTTTACGTCAGACATCGCCATTTCTTTGCCTCTTCCCTTTGGTTTATCTGGCTGTGTTACGACACCAATGATTTCAACGTTATTTTCTAATAGTGCTCTTAAAATACTCGCTGCAATTTCCGGAGTACCCATAAAAACTGCTTTCATATTCGAAAAACCTCTCTTTATCACATTTTCGTACAATGAATCCGAAGGCTATTCTTCGTCTTCGTCTTCATCTTCGTAAACAACAGTATCATGTAAAGAACCTTCTACTAGACTAACATAAAGCTTTCCATCTAAATGATCAATCTCATGGCAGAAAGCACGCGCTAGTAGGCCTTCGCCTTCAATTTCAAATTCTTCCATGTTCTCATTTAAGGCACGAACCTTAACTCGGTTAGGTCTTGTCACTCTACCTGCTTTTCCAGGAACAGATAAACATCCCTCATCTCCAACCTGTTCTCCATCTGCTTCGATAATTTCTGGATTAATTAATATAATCGGGGAGTCACCTTCTGGAGTCACGTCGATTACTACTACTCTTTTAAGTATACCAACCTGTGGTGCTGCTAAACCAACCCCCTGTGCTTCGTACATTGTATCTAACATATCCTCAATTAATGTTTTGATTTTTTCTGACATTTCTTTTACTGGTTTTGCTGTCTTTTCAAGGATACTATCTCCCATGTATCTAATATTTCTTGTTGCCATATCTCTTCTCCTTTTTATCTTAGTACCCAATCATTGGGTTGAAATCAAATTGAATGGTTGCATCCGACATTTGTGTAGAAACTTCTTTGTAACGTTCTAAAAAGTCTTTTAGCATTGTAAGTCTATCATATTCTTCATCTTTTATATAGAGTATTCTTCTATAAATATCATTAATTTTTGATAAATTCGCTTCCGTAGGACCAATTACAACCATTTCTTCCAAAATATCGTTGCGCCTGATCCATTCTTTGGTTGCACCTGCCATCAGTTCGGATACCAATACTGCACGATCTTCTTTTTTTGACATAACTAAAACCGCCATAATGTGTGCAATTGGTGGATATTTCATTAACTTTCTATAGTTAATCTCATTTTCATAAAACTGTTCGTACTCTTGTTTTGCTGCCGCGACTACCGCATAATGCTCCGGCTGATACGTCTGAATCACAACTTCGCCCTCTAATTCCCCACGGCCTGCTCGTCCTGCTGCCTGTGCAAGCAGCTGATACGTTCGTTCTGCTGCTCGGTAATCATTGGAATAAAGGGATAAATCCGCTGCTAAGATTCCGACTAATGTTACGCCCGGGAAATCATGACCTTTCACAATCATCTGTGTCCCAACCAAAATATCCGCTTGTCTTTGGGAAAATGCCTTTAAAATCTCTTCATAACTATTTTTTCCCTTGGTCGTATCGGCATCCATACGAAGAATTCTTGCATTTGGGAATTCTGCTGCTACCATAGCCTCCACCTTTTGAGTTCCGGTACCAAATGCTGCGATATATTTAGAACCGCACTCCGGACATGTTTCTGGAGATCTTGTCTCATATCCGCAGTAATGACATTTTAGCAACTTGCCATTATGTGCGGTCAGTGAGATATCACAATGAGGACATTTCATCACATGACCACAGCTTCGGCATGAGACAAAACCTGCAAATCCACGGCGATTCAAAAACAGCATAATCTGCTCGTTCTTTGCAAGACGATCATGAATCAGTTCTCTAAGCTTGTAACTAAAGATCGATTTATTCTTATTCTTTAATTCTTCTTTTAAATCTACGATATGCACCATTGGAACTTTCGACGTCTTCGCACGTTGTTTCAACTCATAAAGCGAGTATTCTCCTGTCTTTACTTTATGATAAGCTTCTAGGGATGGTGTAGCCGAACCTAATACGACAAAAGCGTTATTTAAAGAGGCTCGCATGATTGCAACTTCTCGTGCATGATACTTTGGTGGCATCTCGCTTTTATAACTACTTTCATGCTCTTCGTCTATGATGATAACACCAAGATTTTGAAACGGCGTAAATAATGCCGATCGTGGTCCAATCATGATATCAATTTCGCCTTTTTTCGCTCGTTCTATTTGA
>JAQXNU010000281.1 GCA_029098165.1 Clostridiales bacterium | reverse complement strand
TGTTACATTGCTTCCCGTCTGATATGCTTTTGAAACGTTTTTAAATTCAATAACTTGTTTCATCCTTTACCTCCTATTAACCGCCCTGCGATATCTACCATCTAGTACAGCGTGAATATAAATTGAATATGAAATTTGTTTCATGTTTATTGGCATTATATTCCACATTGTAACGGTTGTCAATATGAACTTGAAATTTTTTTCACATTTTTCTTGACCTTTTTGTTGAGAATGATTATACTATTCAATAGATAATTCCACACATTAGAACCCAATGTTACATAAGTATTATTCGGACTAAAACAGTTCCGATCAAGGAGGAAATATGCAAACGAATAATGTTGTTATTCCACAACAGTCACGCTCTATTGAAAAAAGGAACAAAATTATTGAAGCTGGTTTTCTTCTATTTACCGAAAAGGGCTACTATAATACAAACACTGCAGAAATAGCAAAGCAAGCGGGAGTATCGACTGGTATTCTATATCGATACTTTACTGATAAAAAAGCTATTTATCTGGAAATATATCAAGCAAGAAGTGAAGAAGCTTATCATACGTTACTACAAAAATTGAACTTACTTAACTCGAAGTCTGACATTAACGTTTTTTTATCTGATTGTATTGATTATGTTGTCTCGACTCATAATTCTGCCAAATCAGTCCATGAAGAATTCGAAGCATTGGCACATTATGATGCAGATGTTGCCAAGCTATTGCAAGAAATCAAAGAACGCGCGATTGCTGATATTGCTTCTTCTTTGCAAAAGCTGCAATTTAATACTAATCATATCCATGAAAAAATTCATCTGATTATTGATTTGATTGAGTCCTATTGCCATGAAGTTGTTTATAATAAAGAAGAATGTAAAGATTATAGTTATCTAAAACAAACTATCATTGATACCTGTTTGTTTTTATTAGAGAGATAATGGTAATAATATAAATAGTGACCTTTCACTTGCAATTAATATCTAATCAATTAATTAAATTTCACTTTGACATTCTTCGATTTATATTTTCTTTCATATTAAATATTTTCTTTCCATGACCTGGTAACAACTGCTTTATATCATTTTCGTGAACAATCTTTTCAGCAGAAGCCTTCGCTATGTTTCTATTCCATGTGGCTAATGCTACAAATGGAAACATTAATCTCATTTCTCCTGCGATTGCAAATCCACCTGCAGTCTGAAATGCATCTCCGCAAAAAAGAGATTTTGATTCAGGATGGTAAAAGGATACGGAACCTTGTGTATGTCCTGGTGTATCAATAACCGTTAATGATCCAATTTTATCTGATTGTTTCAAATAACCATAAAGTTTAATTTCTACCGGATAGGTTAATAGATTTTGTCTTGTTTTTAGTAGTTCATAATCTTTTGCTGGTACATATATTTGTATCTCAGGACAAAATTTATAGATTTTCTTTAATCCTCCAATATGATCAGAATGCAAATGGGTGATTACAACCTTCTTAATAGGTTTTCCAATCATATCTGCACATTTTAATATTTTCTTATAGCAAAATGAATAACCTGTATCAATCAAAGTCAGTCCATCCATCTCTTCGATCAAATAGCAGTTTATTAAGTGATTAAAAAATGATATTACATGTATTCTTGACATTCTAAACACCTACAATCCTTTTGTATTTTCTGTTCACAGATCCCTTCTAAAGCCTCTGACGCATATTTTTGAGATATGCACCCTTTTTTTCATTTACTGTTTTATGCCGCAACGAAAGATGCTAATTATCTCATTTTTAAAACAATATAATTCTCACAGCCTTGCTCTCTCGCTTGATTTCTACACTCCTCTTCTTTCATATCCCTCAATAAAAAGTTTCGATTCATATATAGGAATATTCTCTTCTAATTGCGTTGAAAATTCTTGTGCTTCTATTACTTTTCCGTACATCATCTTATCAACGCTTACATTAAAATAATTACAAATGTCATGCAAAGAGTAGATATCTGGTTTTCCCCTACCTAGCTCCCAAGAAGATATTGCTTACCTTGTAATATGTATCGCATCTGCCAAGTCCTGCTGTAACAAATTATTTTGAGTTCTTAATATCCTTAAATTCTTGCCAAACAGTATTTCACTTCTAACCATGTATCACTACCTCCATCATTTGAGATACTTAATATATCACTAGTTTACCTTATGGTCGAGCAATTCATTTTGACATATGTTCAAATAATTTTAACAAGAGTTTTAACTAACCTAAGATCTGTATTCGTAATTAAAATAAGCGCCACTATTTGTGACGCTTGTTGTAGTAATTAGTCTTGAGTGCTTTGACAATGGAATGAGCAATTAGCCATTTGAACTACACATTTTCCGATACTCCTCTGGATTCATCATCGGAGTACTCAGTCGCTTATGAGTTTCCTCTGAGATATAACCAGTTTCATAATACTCTATTCCTGCCTGTTTTACTAATTTGAGATATGGTTTTGCTAGTGGTTCTGCTTCTTTGATTGTCAGCATTGGTGCTTCCACACATATGATTTTTTCTGATTCTCCAAACATTCGGTCAAATGCGAATTCCATACCATCATAGTTTCCCTCTCGATCTGGGAATCCACAACCCGATATCATGATATTTCGAAAATGATATCCTTCTCGTGCCGGATGATAAGTGCTACCATTTTCATCTGTTGTTTGTGTTGGTGTCGACAGTGGTAATAGACGATCAACATATGCCTTTAGATTGGATGGCATCCCATAACAGTACAATGGGAATGACCAGATTACAAGATCTGATTCCTTTAGTTGCTCCAACACCTTTTCCATCCCATCTTTTTGAGGACATTCTCCTGGAGTGTGCCACCAACAGTTATAACATCCTCTACATGGTTTGACTGTTTGATTTATTGTATGTATTGTTGTAACTTCTGCATCTGCAAAGCTTTCCAAAAATGCCTCTGTCAACTTCATTGTTCCACTGTGTTCTCCTTTTGGAGAACCGTTCATTACTAATATTTTCATTCATTTTCTCCTTTTCCTTAAAAAAAAACCATTTAGAAACGGCCACTAGTCACACTATACAATAAATGAGATATTTCTACAATCTACGTTGCGTAGAATAAATCATTGTATTTCGGTATTTCATCGTCAAGACATTTGAGAATCTCCTGAAACTCACTAATACAATAGTCCGCATCTTTCATTATTTGCCTTCTCTTTTTCTCATCCTTTACATCCAGGACTTCACTTAGTATCGTCTTCATTCCAACTCGTCTAGCGCCAAAAAGTTCGTTGGAACCTCCATCCCCAACAAAAACACACTCTTGGGGTAAAACTCCAAGGCGTTCCATCGCCAGATTGTAAATCAATGGATCCGGCTTAAGAATTCCAACATCACAGGAAAAGACAGCGTCATCAAAGAATGGACGAAGTGCTGATTCATTCCAATACTTTTTATCAATGAGGTCCGCATTACTAATTATGCCAGCCTTTATTCCCTTGTCATTTATTCTCTTTAGCGTTTCCAAAAAATGATTTGGCACTTCGGTAAGAGCCCGCCTCATTCTTTTTTCACGTAAACATAGCAATTCTTTCTTTTGCTCGTTTGATACTTCAAAGGGAATTCTGGCTAC
>JAQXNU010000280.1 GCA_029098165.1 Clostridiales bacterium | reverse complement strand
AGAGAAAGCGTGCTATGACAGGACAGTTATCGTTATTTGATCTTGATAGTGATGTAAAAGTGGAACAGGAAGAATATCCAATGCCAGATGTAGGCGAATACACCATGGAAGAAAAGCTTGCATTTGAAAAAGAAGTTCTCGGAATTTATGTTAGTGGTCATCCTCTTGATGCATATGAACAGTTATTAAAGAAGAATGCAACTGTAAATACAACAGATTTCGTAATTGATGAAGAGACAAATCAAGTTAGAGTTCAGGATGGTAATATTGAAACCCTAGGTGGAATGATCACTTCACGTACATTGAAAACAACAAGAACAAATAGTGTTATGGCATTTATCACATTGGAAGATATGTTTGGTACTGTTGAAATCATAGTTTTTCCACGTGATTATGAGAAGTTTAAGCACCTGATCGAAGTGGATCAACGAGTATTAATACGAGGTAAAGTAACTGTTGAAGAAGATAAACCGGCAAAGATGATTTGTCAGAACATCATCCCATTTGACCAGATCCCACGTGAGATTTGGATTAAGTTTACAGATAAAGACCAATTTCTTGCACAGGAACAGGCATTATACCAGATGATTGCTCCTTATGATGGAAGAGATCAAGTCGTGATTTATTGTGAACATGAAAAAGCAGTAAAACGTCTTCCAAAAAGTCAGTCGGTAGAGTGGAATTTAGAATTGAGAAAACAGCTTTACGAAACATTTTCGGAAAATAACATAAAAGTGCTCCATAAATTGTAAATATTTTTAATGGAAATGTAAACACTATCATTGTAAAAATACAGAAAAATTGCTGAAAGAATGTTGAAAAAAGTCTAATTCTTGCTGAAAATAGTATTGAAAAACGTTTTCGCATGGTTTACAATAATTGAAGTTAAGCAATAGTTTTTCAATGGTACTCATTATGTCGAATATTAATGATATATTTTTCGGAGGTAAAACAATGGCGAACGCAAAGAAACAAGTTAAGACTATCGGCGTGCTTACAAGTGGTGGGGATGCACCTGGAATGAATGCTGCAATTCGTGCGGTTGTTCGTACTGCATTAGCAAATGGTTTAAAAGTAAAAGGTATTTGCAGAGGTTATACAGGTTTATTAGAAGAAGATATTATAGATATGAATGCTAAGAGTGTTGCTGATATCATACAGCGTGGTGGTACTATTCTTTATACAGCTCGTTGTCCTGAGATGATGACAAAAGAAGGTCAGGATAAGGCAGCTGCAATTTGTAAAAAACATGGAATTGATGGTCTTGTTGTAATTGGTGGAGATGGTTCCTTCCAGGGAGCAAAACAATTAGCAGCAAGAGGAGTCAATACTGTTGGCGTACCAGGAACAATTGATCTTGATATTGCATGTACGGAATATACCATTGGATTTGATACTGCAGTTAATACGGCAATGGAAGCAATTGATAAAGTTCGTGATACTTCTACATCTCATGAACGTTGCAGCATCATTGAAGTAATGGGTAGAAATGCTGGTTACCTTGCATTATGGTGTGGTATCGCAAATGGTGCGGAAGATGTTTTAACGACTGAGCGTTATGATCACAATGAACAAAGAATTATTGACAATATCATCGAAAAACGTAAAATCGGAAAGAAACATCATATTATTGTCAATGCAGAAGGTATTGGTGATTCTTATGGAATGGCAAAACGTATCGAAGCAGCGACAGGAATGGAAACGAGAGCAACCATCATCGGTCATATTCAAAGAGGTGGAAGCCCAACTTGTAAAGACCGTGTTTATGCATCAGCTATGGGGGCAAAAGCAGTTGATATTTTAATTCGTGGTGGAAGTAATCGTGTAGTTGCTTATCGTCATGGTGAATTTGTTGATTACGATATTAATGAAGCATTAGCAATGAAAAAAGATTTAGATGAGTACTTATTTGACATGTCTAGAAAATTATCTAGATAGTTAATAATGAGTATTTAGGGCTGTGAAAAAACAGGAAAAAGATTAGCGTGAGAGGCGTAGAAATACATTAGAATTTGGCTAAGACCGGCCGAAAGGGAGGGACAGCCAAATTCTAATGAGTTTCTACGCCTCTCTCCTCGTTGCTTATCCTGTTTTTTCGCTGCTTTACAAACATTACACACATGTGTATAATCAACTTTTATAACTTAGAACTGGAAGGAGTATGTATGAAGCCAAGAGCTAAAAAATTTCTATCCTACTATAAGCCATACAAGAAGTTATTTTTTACGGACATGATATGTGCTTTACTAGTTGCGATGATCTCATTGATTTACCCGATGATCGTTCGTTACATTACGAACACTGTTTTGATAAACTATGAGATCCATGATGCGGTTAAGGTCATTATTAAGTTGGCAACTGTTATGGTGGGGCTTGCGATTATTGAACTGCTATGTAACTTTTATGTGGCTTACCAAGGTCATATGATGGGGGCTCATATGGAGTATGATATGCGTAACGAGATTTTTACTCATTATCAGAAACTATCATTTAACTATTTTGATAATCAAAAGACAGGTCAGTTAATGACGCATATTACAAATGATCTTTTTGATATCACTGAGTTATGTCATCATGGTCCAGAAGATATTGTGATCTCACTCATTAAATTTTTTGGGGCCTTTATCATTCTTGTTCGAATTGAATGGAAATTGACCTTAATCTTATTCATCTTTTTACCAGTCATGGGATTCTTCACATATGTCATGAAAAATCGTATGAATAAAGCATTTCGTAAAAATCGTGAGTGTATTGGAGATATCAATGCCCAAATTGAAGATAACTTATCTGGAATCCGTGTGGTAAAATCATTCGCAAATGAAACAAAAGAAATTGAGAAATTTCAAGAGGGAAATAGCCGCTTTGTTGAAAGCAAGAGAAATGCGTATTGGCAGATGGCAACATTCCATTCCGGATTGTCCTTATTTACTAACTTAATCAATGTGGCAGTCATTGTTGGCGGAGGGTTATTGATCGCAACAAGCGGGATCGCATTAAGTGATATGCTCACTTTCTTATTATATGTAAGTAACATCATTGAACCAGTGAAAAAGCTGATTAACTTTACAGAACAGTTTCAAAATGGAATTACAGGATTTTCTCGATTCATGGAAGTACTTGAGACGGAACCGGATATTGTGGATGAGCCGGTTGCGGTGGAGTTAACGGATGTTTCTGGAGAAATTACGTTAACGGATGTTGCTTTCCGTTATCAAGATACTACAAGTGACGTATTTAAGAATATTAATTTAACCGTACCAGCCGGTGAATATGTAGCTTTAGTAGGTTCCTCTGGTGTGGGAAAAACAACATTATGTAGTCTAATTCCGAGATTTTATGATGTTACGAACGGAAGCATTACGATTGATGGTAAGGATATTAGAAAGATCAAATTGAAATCCTTACGAGAACATATTGGTATCGTACAGCAGGATGTTTACTTGTTTGCAGGAACGGTTGCAGATAACATACGCTATGGAAAATTAGATGCTACGATGGAAGAGATTGTGGAAGCTGCAAAGAATGCAAATGCACATGAGTTTATTGAAAGTCTTCCAGATGGATATAATACGTATATTGGTCAAAGAGGAATCAAACTTTCGGGTGGACAGAAACAGAGACTCAGCATTGCCAGAGTGTTTTTAAAAAATCCACCAATCTTAATCTTTGATGAAGCAACATCAGCATTAGATAATGAAAGTGAAAAAGTAGTTCAGGAATCTTTAGAGAAGTTAGCAAAGAATCGTACAACATTTGTGATTGCACATCGATTGTCTACGATTAAGAATGCACGAAATATCATTGTACTAACGGACGATGGAATTGGAGAGCAGGGAACTCATGAGCAGTTAATGCAGCAGCATGGCATCTATGCTTCTCTCTATGAGATGGGCTTTCGAACCACATAGGGTAGTAACTTGCACTTAGAAAGAATAAATGTTAGAATAATAAAAAACAAGAAACGGGACGCTTTGGTACCGTTTTCTTATCGAAAATGCCGTATTACAACGAGGTTTGTAGTATGCATAGGAGGAAATAATGAATATTTTAAAACAATTAAGCGATGAACTTGGAATTAAGCTGGAACAGGTAGAAGCAGCCGTTCAATTAATTGATGAGGGAAATACGATTCCCTTTATTGCGCGTTATCGTAAAGAGGTTACAGGTTCTTTAAATGATGAGGTATTAAGAAATTTATCTGAGCGACTTGTTTATCTTAGAAATTTAGAAGATAGAAAGGCAACTGTTATTTCGAGTATTGAAGATCAAGGTAAGATGACAGATGCGTTAAAGAAAAAGATTCTTGCTGCTGCAACCTTAGTTGTACTGGAAGATTTATATCGACCTTATCGTCCAAAGAGAAGAACAAGAGCAACAATCGCAAGAGAAAAGGGATTAGAGCCTCTTGCAAAATATATTATGGAGCAGGAAGCGACAAAACCTGTGTTGGAAGAAGCAGCTCAGTATATCTCTGAGAAAAAAGAAGTAAAGACAGCACAGGAGGCTGTTGATGGCGCATTGGATATCATAGCTGAAAGCATCTCCGACCAAGCGGACTATCGTATCTATATCCGTAAGTTAACTTCTGAAGAGGGCTCTTTGACATCAACAGCCAAGGATGCAAAGGCGGAATCAGTATATGAATTATATTATGAGTTTAATGAAAAAATCAGTAAGGTTGCAGGTCACCGTGTTTTAGCATTAAACCGTGGTGAGTCTGAGAAGTTCTTAATTGTTAAGGTAGTAGCTCCAAGAGATCGAATCTTAACTTACTTGAATAGTCAGATTATTATAAAAAATAATGAATTTACAAATGACTTATTAACTGCTACAATCGCGGATAGCTATGACCGTTTGATCGCTCCAGCAATTGAACGTGAAATTCGAAATGAGCTAACAGAAAAAGCAGAAGACGGTGCAATTAAAGTATTTGGACAAAACTTAACACAATTGTTAATGCAACCTCCAATTGCTGGTCAGTATGTATTAGGATGGGATCCAGCGTTTCGTACAGGATGTAAGCTTGCAGTTGTAGATCCTACTGGTAAAGTACTTGATACTGTAGTTGTTTACCCAACTGCCCCTCAGTTTAAGGTAGAAAAAACCAAACAAATAGTAAAAGAATTAATTGAAAAGTACAATATCACATTGATCTCCGTTGGTAATGGTACAGCATCCCGTGAATCGGAACAGGTAATTGTCGAGATGTTAAAGGAAATCGATCAGCCAGTTTCTTATGTCATCGTAAATGAAGCAGGTGCATCGGTATATTCAGCTAGTAAGTTAGCGACGGAAGAATTCCCTAACTTCGATGTTGGACAAAGAAGTGCTGCTTCAATTGCAAGACGTTTGCAGGATCCTCTTGCAGAATTGGTTAAAATCGATCCAAAATCCATTGGTGTCGGTCAGTATCAACATGATATGAACCAGAAGAAGTTAAGCGATGCTTTATCTGGTGTAGTTGAAGACTGCGTAAATAAAGTAGGTGTTGATTTAAATACAGCTTCCGCATCCTTACTAGAATACATTTCTGGTATTTCAAAAGCGGTTGCAAAGAATATTGTTACTTACCGTGAAGAGAATGGAAAGTTCAGCAATCGTAAGCAACTTCTGAAGGTAGCTAAACTTGGACCAAAAGCATTCGAACAGTGTGCAGGTTTCTTACGTATTAATGATGGTGACAATCCATTAGATGCAACAAGCGTACATCCAGAATCTTATGCAGCAGCAGAGAAACTTTTAGCTACCCTTGGATTTACAGTAAAAGATCTTAAGGAAATGCAGGCAAAACAAAAGCAAGCAGCAAAAGAAGCAAAAGAAGCGAAGAAAGAAGAAAAACAGGCTGCAAAGAAAAATCGTAATGAACGCCAGAATAAGAACATTCAGTTACGTAATACGAATACTGCAATGGGACAGGCATTGCTTAATGCAATGAAAGCAAATGGCGGAATTAAGGCAGCTGTGCAGACAGAACCTGTTAAGGAAGAAACTAAGACGACCGTTGAGTCTACGGACCGCTTAGCAACGTTAAGCCAGCTTGTAAAAGATAAGAAAGCAATGGCAGCAGAGCTTGGTATTGGTGAAATTACGTTAACGGATATTATGAAGGAGCTTGAAAAACCAGCAAGAGATCCTCGTGACGAGATGCCAAAACCTATCTTACGTACCGATGTTCTTGAAATGAAAGATTTAAAAGAAGGAATGATCCTTAAGGGAACAGTTCGTAATGTCATCGATTTTGGCGTATTTGTAGATATCGGTGTTCATCAGGATGGATTAGTTCATATTTCACAGTTATCCAAACAGAAATATGTAAAACATCCTTTGGATGTAGTAAGTGTTGGGGATGTAGTTGAAGTTAAGGTATTAAGTGTTGATGCACCGAAAAAGAGAATTCAGCTCTCCATGATCTTAAATTAATTTTTGAATTGACAATTCAAGTGCCTGTTAGTATACTACACATACAAATAAATAAGGAGTTCTTCGGGGCAGGGTGAAATTCCCGACCGGCGGTAAAGCCCGCGACCGAGTACAAATACTCGGAGATTTGGTGACACAATAGTGCATTCCAAAGCCGACAGTAAAGTCTGGATGAAAGAAGACGGTTGTATTTGTAATAATGAAGCATACTATATTCGAATACATGAGTTGTTTTGTTATGAGATGTTAGATTTTAACCCTCGATGATTGTTATTCATCGAGGTTTTTTTGTACAATCATAAGCCTAAAGCAAGAATTTCCTTGAAAAAGGAGAAAATAATGAAAAACCTAAATGAATTAATGAATTTAGCAAGCTCAAATCTTGGATTTTTACTAATCAGTATTGCGATCATTGCAGTGATCCTCTCTTCAGCTTACGGCGCAGAGATAATCATTGCGAAAAAACACAATAATCCAATGAAAAAAGAGAACTGTAGTATTAAGAGAATGATAATAATTGCAATGATGTCTGCAATTGCAGTTATTCTGATGCTATTTGAATTCCCAATTGGATTTATCCCGGGATTTTATAAACTGGATTTTAGTGAGATTCCAGTTATCATTGGAGCTTTTACTTTGGGCCCTGTTGCGGGATTGATGATTGAATTAATAAAGATAATATTGAATCTGATGATTCATGGAACAAGCTCGGCTTTTGTTGGGGAGTTTGCAAACTTTTTAATCGGGAGTGCATTTATAATTCCAGCTTCCTTTTTCTACTTTTTGCAAAAAAACAAAAGGAATGCAATTGTTGGATTAAGTATAGGAACGGTTGTGGCTACGGTTACTGGTGGTATTCTCAATGCGTTTGTATTGCTTCCTAAATATGCACAGCTGATGGGACCTGATATGAGTATGAATTATGGAGAAACGATGGAGTTTATCATTGGAGAGGGAACAAAAGTCAATTCTGCCATTCATGGTATGTCAAGCTTTGTATTGTTTGGAGTGACACCGTTTAACTTAATCAAGTATGGTATTGTATCGATTGTGACCATTTTCATTTATAAAAAAATCAGTCATATTTTAAAAGTGGGAAATCGATAACTGTAGAATATGCAACTCTTGAAATTTTAATATTATCTGATATAATTGCTGTATGAATGCATGACACTAAAGTGCATGAATAAAGATACATTAAACTAATTATTTATTCATATCAAGCGAAATGTCATTTTCAATTCACTTATTTTGGTAAAGAATAGGTTTAAGGACATCTTTTTTCGGTATACTTAGGTACAAGGAGGTATTATGGAAAACGAACAATCGAATGAAATCCTGTTTAGTTATCAAACAAAAGTAAGCGACATGTATCGCTTCCTGATGCAGTATTCTTACAGCGGGATGCGTGCCGTCGTCAATCTTGTCATAAGTATTGGTGCAATCGTACTATTATGTAGTGGTGCTGACGGTGGGTATGCATTTAATAAAGCACTTCTTATTATCATAGCTGCTTTATTTACAGTAATACAACCAGTTTTACTTTACTACAAAGCAGCAAAGCAGGTTAAGTTAACTCCAATGTTTCAACAGCCACTCGATTATACAATTAATGATACTGGAGTGACCGTTCGTTTAAAAGAGGAAGAAATGGTACTTGCATGGGAAGATGTTTATAAAATTGTTGAAACTAAGAAAGATTTCTATTTCTACATGTCATTCAACCGTGCACACATACTTCCAAAGGAGGGTTTTGCGGACCAATGTGCAGTTATGCGCGAACTAATAAGAAAGAACGCAAAAGGTATTGTTAAGATAAAGAAATAAGAGGAAGAATTATGGTAATCGAAAGCTATACTACGGAGGATACCTTTGAAATAGGAAAGCGAATTGGTGAGGCGGCAAAGTGTGGCCAAGTCTTTTGCTTAAATGGCGATCTAGGTGTTGGAAAAACCGTTTTTACGCAAGGATTTGCAAAAGGCCTTGGAATTATGGAACCAATTAGCAGCCCGACATTTACAATTGTACAAGTGTATGAAGAGGGCCGATTGCCGTTATACCATTTTGATGTGTACCGAATTGCAGATGTATCGGAGATGGATGAAATCGGGTATGAGGATTATTTCTTTGGAGAAGGCGTCTGCTTGATTGAGTGGGCAAGCTTAATAGAAGAAATATTGCCGGAATCATTTACAAGCATTACTATCGAGAAAGCACTCGATAAGGGATTCGACTATCGAAAGATTACGATAGACGAGGAAGGAATCACATTATGAAGATCTTAGCACTTGATAGCTCAGGTTTAGTGGCTTCCGTTGCTATACTAACGGAAGATTCTTTACTTGCAGAATATACGGTTAACTATAAAAAGACACATTCGCAGACATTGTTGCCAATGCTAGATGAGATTGTCAAAATGATCGAGATTGATCTACATGATATCGATGCAATTGCTGTTGCCAAAGGACCAGGTTCCTTTACCGGACTTCGAATTGGTTCTGCTACTGCAAAGGGATTAGGTCTTGCTTTAGATAAACCTTTAATCGGTATACCTACTGTGGATGGACTTGCATATAATCTTTATGGATGTAGTTCAGTTATCTGTCCTTTGATGGATGCTAGACGTAATCAGGTATATACAGGATTGTATAAGTTTGAACAGTCTGAGATGAAAACAATTGAATCACAGCAGGTCGTTGATGTTACTGAGATTGTGGATAAGATAAATAATTGTGGAAAACCAGTCGTTTATCTTGGCGATGGTGTGGATTGTTACAAAAAACAATTGGAAGAACTAACAAAAGTTCCATTTCAGTTTGCACCGAGCCATCTAAATAAACAACGTGCTGCCGCAGTTGGAGCACTTGCAATTGAGTACTATAAAAAGGGCTGGATGGAGACTGCAACACAACATCAGCCAGAATATTTAAGACTCTCTCAAGCTGAAAGAGAACGGAGGGAGGCTACAAAAGAGAAATGATAATACGCAGAATGTCGGCAGACGATGTAAATATGGTTGCAAAGATAGAAGCAGAAGTATTCTCAGAACCTTGGAGTCGAGAAAGCTTCTTGAGTGAGGTGGAGACGCCAAATCATATTTACCTTGTAGCCGAAGAAGAAGAAGATATATTAGGATACTGTGGTCTCTGGGAAGTTGCTGGAGAAGGACAGATAACTAATGTTTGTGTAGCACCAGAGCATCGGGGGAAAGCAGTTGCTACGCAGATGTTAGAGGAACTTCTGGCTTACGCGCAAGAGATGGATATCAAGGCATCTACTTTGGAAGTGCGTGTGAGTAATGAACCAGCGATTAGGCTATATGAAAAGCTTGGTTTTGAAGAAGCAGGAATAAGAAAAGGATTTTATTCGCATCCCAAAGAAGATGCGATGATCATGTGGAAATATGATTAAATTCTTTGACAATCTTTAATGTAATAAAGGGATAAATCCGTGGGGGACAAATACATTACATTTACAGTGATTACCACTGTGAAAAAGATTGGATATCTTGTATAATGAGGAAGTGGAGGAGTGCGCAATGGCTCATTTGATGAAGGAACGAAAGAAAGGTGCGCTTATCTGCAATGTTTGTGGGAGAACTTTACGCGTAGAGAAGGGCATATTATTAGAGGACGCTTTTCAGGCAACAAAAGAGTGGGGATTCTTTTCTAGCCGAGACCTTGAGGTTCACAAGTTTACTATATGTGAAAGTTGTTATGATCACATGATATCACAATTTAAGATACCTGTTGAGATATCAGATAAAAAAGAAGCTCTTTAGAGCTTCTTTTTTTGGTATCTACAAACCTAAGTTCAAAACAAGAATAACTTGCCTAGCATTGTATAATATGCTAAGATGAGGTCAAGATAAAGTCAAGAAAGAAATAAGTTACCAAAAGGTTACGAATGGAGAAATATAGATGTTAGATGTATGTTTATTAGGAACCAGTGGGATGATGCCATTGCCTGGAAGATGGTTGACTGCCTGTATGACAAGATTAAATGGAAGTAGTTTATTAATAGATTGTGGCGAAGGGACACAGATTGCAATACGCGAAAAGGGATGGAGCTTTCATCCAATCGATGTTATTTGTTTTACTCATTACCATGGTGATCATATAAGTGGTCTGCCAGGACTACTCTTATCCATGGGAAATGCAGATCGTACAGAGCCGGTTACACTGATTGGACCAAAAGGATTAGAAAGAGTGGTTTCTGCACTTCGTGTAATTGCTCCAGAATTACCATTTGAATTAAAATTTATTGAGTTAACACAGGCTTGTGAGTCGTTTAAGATCAATGATTATGTAATTGAAGCCTTTCGAGTAAATCATAATGTAGTATGTTATGGCTATAATGTGATCGTAAAGCGTACAGGGCGTTTTATGCCAGAGAAAGCTATGGAAAATAACGTTCCTAAGATGTACTGGAATCGTCTGCAGAAAGGAATGACGATTGAAGAAGGTGGAAGATATTTTACTCCAGATATGATTTTAGGACCAGAACGAAAAGGAATTAAGTTGACCTATTGTACCGATTCAAGACCAGTAGCTCAAATTGCTGAAAAGGCTGTAAATGCTGATTTATTTATATGCGAAGGAATGTATGGTGAGAAAGAAAAACAAGCAAATGCTAACGAACATAAACATATGACATTTTATGAAGCTGCTAAGCTTGCAAAAGAAGCCAATGTTAATGAGCTATGGTTGACTCATTACAGTCCTTCTTTAGTTCGCCCTGAAGAGTTTATGAAAGAAACAAAATCTATTTTTGCAAAAACAAAAGCGGGCAAAGACGGTAAGAGTATGACAATTGAATTTGATAAAGATGAATAGGAAAGAAGGGTAAAGACATGACACATTCAAAGAAAAGTACGTTTAAGACAATAGTTACAATGAGTATTATTGTGTGCCTTATCTTTGGTGCGTTTGTATACTTTTCAAATCGCAAGGATGCAGATCATTCTGAAATTGCGGTAGAACAGACAGAAGTAGAAAAACTGTTAAGTAAAGATACAACAGATAAATATCCACCGACGGCACGTGAAGTAATCAAACGTTATAGTAGAATTCTAAAGTGTATCCATGGAGAAAAATTAAGTGAGACAGAGATAAAGTCCCTTGGTGAAGTGATTTTAAATTTATATTCTGAGGAACTTTTAGCAAATAATCCACATGATGAATATATGGAAAGTTTATTGGAAGAAGTAAAAGAATATCATGATTTAAAGAAAGAAGTAGTAAGCTATGCCATTGATTCGGGAAATAATGTAGTGACTTGGACAATGGATGGTGTCGAGTATTCAAGAATTTTAGCAACGTATACGATAAAAGAAGGTTCCAGCTATAATAAAACATGTGAGGAATTTGTTCTGAAGAAGAATCAGGACGATCAATGGAAAATCCTTGGATGGAGACTAGCGGATAAAGAAGATATGAAATAGAACGAATGGAAAGAGTGTGACATAAATGGAAAAAGATATTTACATTTTAGCAATTGAGTCATCCTGCGATGAAACAGCAGCATCCGTTGTGAAAAATGGTAGAGAAGTGCTGTCCAATGTAATTTCATCTCAGATTGCTTTGCATACATTATATGGAGGTGTAGTTCCAGAAATCGCATCTCGTAAACATATAGAAAAGATTAATCAGGTGATCGAGGAAGCTCTAGAAGAAGCTAAATTGAGTTTAAATGATTTAGATGCGATAGCAGTGACTTATGGTCCGGGACTCGTTGGTGCATTATTAGTTGGAGTAGCAGAAGCGAAAGCGATTGCATATGCAGCAAAACTACCATTAGTAGGTGTGCATCATATTGAAGGTCATGTTTCTGCTAATTATATTGAGAATAAGGACTTAGAACCACCGTTTTTATGCTTAATCGTTTCAGGTGGTCACACACATCTTGTATTGGTAAAAGAATATGGTAAATACGAGATTATTGGAAGAACTCATGATGATGCAGCAGGTGAGGCTTATGATAAAGTGGCACGTGCCATTGGATTAGGTTATCCAGGT
>JAQXNU010000279.1 GCA_029098165.1 Clostridiales bacterium | reverse complement strand
AATCATATTAGAATTTGGCTGCCTTTCCCTTTCTGCCGGTCTTAGCCAAATTCTAATATGATTCCTCGACTCTCTCCTAATTTGCTTGTTGTTTTTTTACAGTCCCTTTCATTTATAGTAAGTGAAGCAATTCACCGATTCATCTTGTAAGCAACTAGTTGACCTTATAAAAGATTAATATAGACTATCCTGAATCAAACCAGTGATATCAATTCCGGTAGCATCCTCAATTGTAGTAATGAATCCCATGAGATCCGCAGTGCTCATATAGTCTTCAATCTGAGTTTCAGCATCATATACAACTGCATCAGATGGTAGTGTTGGACAGGAATCTGCTTTTCCAACGCTGTAATCAAGAGTAACAGTAGCCATATCCATAGCAGCCATACCAACGCTGACACCTAAAGTACCGGATTTTTCTTTACAGTCGGCATTTATAACGATTGTAAATCCGCTAAGCTCAGATGATGATAAAGTAAAGGTACCTTTTACTTCTTTCTCAGACCAAGTAACATCTTTATATTTAACTTCGATTGAAGTATCTGCAATACCATCATCATAGACGGATAGCTTTACATCACCATTATAGACGTCCTTGGATTTTGTATAAGAACCTTCCAGAGTGAAAATGTATTCGTTATCTTCTTTTGCATAAAAGTTAAATCCAGTCTCTTTATCAGTTACAGTTACAAATCCAATTTCTTCTTTTGTATAATCGCTATCTGGAATGATAACAAAACCAGTGATTTTATCCTTGCTATCCATGTAGAAGTCTAATGTAACCCCTTGATCATTGTCGGATACCCAATCTTTTAATTCCTCTAAGGTGTCAGATACTGTAATACCACTCTCTTTTGCATATAGATCAAAGAGTTCTTTCATGAAAGTTTCCTTGCTAAGTCTTTCATAGCAATTATAAACAGTTTGAGAGAAATCAGAGCCATTCATTGCAACAGAAAGTTTATCGTATTTTGCTTTAATTCCGTTAGCTTCAACTGTAACATCTTCCTCTAACGTAACATCTTTGATAGAGTCAAGGAAGGTTTTGGCTTCATCGTCAATCAAAGTTGCAAATTCTTCAGGATCAATCTTTGGTGCGGTGGCCTGAGGTGCTTCAAAATCTGAAACATCGAATGCTGTAGAAAGATAGGAATTAGATAACTGCGGAATCTGAAAATAAACGTTTTGATCCTCAGCATTTACAAAACCTTTAATTGTTGCAGCAGTAGAAGCAGATGTAGCTAAATCCATGTCGAAGTAGTACTGTTTATTAGCACCTATTAAGTCCATATCGATGGTAGTATCTTTAAGACCTGAATACTCTTGAGGAATCATACCTACAATATAATCACCTAATTTTACATTAAGTTTTAGATTTGTACTGAAGGATTCTTCTTGTTTAGCAATTATTTGATCTTTATTCTCACGAACGGAGTCAGATAACTTTTTAGAAGAATCTGTGACGGCATTTTTTAGACGATCCAGTGGAGCTTTCTTTGAATTTCCTGATAAAGCATCAATGATTTTAGGGCCTGCAAATACAGCAACGCCACCGATAATTGCAACACCAGCGATAGCTGAAATAATGCCGACAAGTTTCTTGTTACTTTTCTTAGGTGGCATAACATTTTGAGTATAAACTGGTTGTTGGTAATTCATTTGTTGAAAACCTTGTTGTTGAAAATTCTGTTGTTGATAGTTCGTCTGTTCGAACTGAGGCTGTTGAAACTGAGCTGGCTGAGGTGGAACCTCAAACTCAGGTTTATCTATTGTTGGAACTGTTGGATCTGATGGAATGTTATTGTTACCATTAATATCTGACATATAATTTCCTCCTTATTATGTCTTTTTTATAAGACTACACAAATTATAGTAAAATTGTATTAATATGTCAACAAAGTTGAATTAGAATATAATTAAAAACCCGTTAAATGAAGAAAAAAAGACTACTTATCATACAATTATGCTCTGATAAGTAGTCTTTTTTATTATTTATCTAAGTATAAATTAGAATCAAACTTTAAATGTAAGTTCATCGTGCTTTTCAGTTGTTTCAAATACATAATCATTACCTGGAAGAATTGCATTTAAGAGGATACCAGCAATTGCGGCTACCGCTAATCCAGACAATGAAATGCTAGTCTGGCCAAATGTTAAAATTAATGCACCATCAGCACTTCCGTTAAATCCAAGAGCGCAACCTAGGATGACAGCGGCAATGATTAGATTACGACTTTTAGTAAAATCGATATGATTTTCAACTACATTACGGATACCTACAGAAGAAATCATTCCGTATAGAATTAAGGATACACCACCAATGATTGCCTTAGGTAACGTATTAATAAGAGCTGAAAACTTAGGGAAGAAGGACAAGATGATCGCAAAAACAGCAGCAATCTGCATGACTTTTGGATCATATACTTTAGTTAATGCAAGTACACCGGTATTTTCACCATATGTAGTATTTGCAGGACCACCAAATGCTGCAGAAACACTCGTTGCCAAACCATCACCAACTAACGTACGGTGAAGACCAGGATTTTGGAGATAGTTTTTACCTGTAGTAGCGCTGATCGCAGAAATATCTCCGATATGTTCCATCATGGTAGCCAGGGCGATTGGCACGATGGAAATAATGGCATCTGCTTTAAACTTCATAAAGGCTGAAGTAGAAAGAGGAACACCAATAACATCTGCTGTTTTCACCGGATCGAAGTCAACAGCATTGATGCAAAGCGCTACAATGTAAGAGACAATGATACCTAACATAATTGGTACGATTTTTACCATTCCTTTACCAAAGATATTACATACAATGATTACACCGATAGCGATGAGAGCTAAGAGCCAATTCGTGCTACAGTTATTAATTGCAGATGGAGCCAAGATCAATCCAATGGAGATGATAATTGGTCCCGTTACAACTGGTGGGAAAAATCTCATTACTTTTTTTACACCAAAGAGTTTGATCAAGGCTGCTAAAACAAGGTAAACAAGACCGGCAACAAATACACCGCCACAGGCATAAGGAAGCATTTCTGTATTAGATATAACGGCTTTTTCAATGACATTACCTTGAGCATCTACTTTATCAAGAAGTGGAGCGACAGCGGCATAACCACCTAGGAATGCAAAGGAAGAACCTAAGAATGCGGGAACTTTTCCTTTGGTGATGATATGGAACAGTAAGGTTCCAAGACCCGCCATCAGAAGGGTTGTTGAAATACTAAGTCCTGTGAGAATTGGAACAAGTACGGTAGCACCGAACATTGCAAATGCATGCTGTAATCCTAGTAGTAGCATTTTCGGTACACCGAGTTTTCTGGCATCATAGATACCATCTTCGCCTATGGCGATTTTTTGTTTACTCATTTTCTTTATCCTCCATGTTTTATATTGATCTAGGAATTAGTAAATTCATTATTTCCTAGTCACAACCGAAAAAATAGCCGTATGATGGCATAAAAATAAGTCTATTCATTCGATTCAATGAAAGACTTCGTTTTTTTTTAAGCGATGCGTATCATATGGCTTCTCCTAATAATAATATTCTAAATTGAAAAAAGTTCTTTAACTGAAATTATGTTACACCATCTTTAGGTTCTTGTCAATATAAAAATTCATGAAAATGGAAGGTATAGATATTTGTAGAAAAAAGGAATATCGTTTACACGAAACATTTTCGTTAGACAATACAAGGGGAAAATAAGAATGAGCGAAAAATTTCGTGCAAATTTCGTATAGTTTTCACAAGGATTTGACCTCGATTTTGTGGATTAATTCAATTGTGAATGCCTTCTTTTTATTATATAATATGGACTATGGACTGGATTACTAAAACGTTTTTCCTAAGATAATACTTATTAAAAGAAAGGGAGATAAACTATGAAGTTTGGCTATTTTGATGACCAAAACAAAGAATATGTCATTACTACCCCAGAAACACCATATCCATGGATCAACTACCTTGGATCACAAGCGTTCTTTTCTTTAATTTCTAACACCGCAGGTGGATATAGTTTTTACAAAGACGCAAAGTTAAGAAGAATCACAAGATATCGTTATAATAACGTACCTTTGGATTTGGGTGGTGGACGTTATTACTATTTATATGATAATGGTGATTTTTGGTCTCCAGGTTGGGCACCAGCTAAGAAAAAATTAGATGAGTATGAGTGCCGCCATGGTATGGGATATACTACAATCAGAGGCAAAAGAAATGGAATTGAGACGAAAGTCGTTTTCTTCGTTCCACAGAATTATAATGGCGAAGTACATAAAGTAACAATAACCAATACTACGGATGCGAAAAAGAAAGTAAAGCTGTTTTCATTTATTGAATGGTGCTTATGGAATGCAGCAGATGATTCTTCTAACTTCCAGCGTAATTTCAACACTGGCGAAGTAGAAATTAAGGGTTCTGTTATTTATCATAAAACAGAATATAAAGAGCGTCGTGATCATTACGCATTCTTTTCTGTTAACGCACCAATTGCTGGATTTGATTCCGACCGTGAAAGCTTTATTGGCACTTATAATGGATTTGAAAATCCAAAGGCTGTCGTAAATGGACAATCCACAAATTCAGTCGCAGATGGATGGTCTCCATGTGCATCCCACTGTGTTGAACTCGAATTAGCTCCAGGTGAGAGCAAAGATTTAGTATTTATCTTAGGTTATGTTGAAAATAAACTTGAGGAGAAATGGGAGTATCAAGTGGGTACACCGGATGAGAACGGTTTGTTACAGTCAACCAAAGCTCCTAATGGCACAAATATCATCAATAAGAAGATCGCAGAAGAGATGATTGCCAAGTTTGCTACAGCAGAAGCGGTAGATCAGGCATTAGCTGAGTTAAAAGATTCTTGGGATAAGTTACTTTCTAAATATACTTTATTCCATAAAGATGATAAATTGAATCGTATGGTTAATATTTGGAACCAGTATCAGTGTATGGTTACTTTTAACCTTTCCAGATCGGCATCTTATTTTGAATCTGGTATTGGCCGAGGAATGGGATTTAGAGATTCCAATCAGGACTTATTAGGTTTCGTTCATCAGATTCCAGATCGTGCAAGAGAGAGAATTATTGACCTAGCTTCTACACAGCTTCCTGATGGTGGCGCATATCATCAGTATCAGCCATTGACAAAGAAGGGCAATGACGAAATTGGTGGTAACTTTAATGACGATCCTTTATGGTTAGTGCTTGCAGTAACTTCCTATATTAAAGAGACGGGAGATTACTCCATTCTTGATGTTATGACTCCATATGACAATAAAGAAGAATTGGCACAACCATTGTCAGATCATATTAAGAGAGCATTTAACCATGTAATTGAGAATGTGGGTCCTCATGGACTTCCATTAATTGGCCGTGCGGACTGGAATGACTGTTTAAATCTGAACTGTTTCTCTACAGAGTCAGGAGAATCCTTCCAGACTGTAACAAGTAAAGATGGTAAGGTTGCAGAATCTGTTATGATTGCTGGTATGTTTGCTTATATTGGTGAAGAATATGCAATTTTAATGAATAAAGTTGGTAATAAAGAAGAATCTGATCGTGCCTATAGCGAAGTTAAAAAGATGCGTGAAGTTATTATGCGCGAAGGCTATGATGGAGATTGGTTCTTACGTGCTTATGATGATTTTGGTAAGAAGATCGGTTCAAAGGAGTGTGAAGAAGGCAAGATCTTTATTGAGTCACAGGGCTTCTGTGTCTTAGGTAAATGTGGTTTAGAGGATGGAAAAGCTCTAAGAGCATTGGATTCTGTAGAAGAACGTTTAGGGACTAAATATGGTTTAGTGCTTAATAACCCAGCATTTACAAGATACTATGTGGAATATGGTGAGATATCAACTTATCCAGGTGGTTACAAAGAAAACGCTGGTATCTTCTGTCACAACAATGCATGGATTATGTGTGCAGAGGCAGTTGTAGGACGTGGAGACAAGGCATTTGATTATTATACAAGAATTGCTCCTGCTTATACAGAAGAGTATTCTGAGATTCATCGTACCGAGCCATATGTATATGCTCAGATGGTTGCAGGTAAGGATGCTAAACGTTTTGGTGAGGCTAAGAATTCTTGGTTAACAGGTACAGCTTCTTGGAACTTTGTTGCTATTTCTCAGTACATTCTTGGTATTAAACCGGATTACGATGGATTAATGATCGACCCAGCGATTCCAAAAGATTGGGATGATTACCGTGTTGTTCGTGAATTCCGTGGCGATGTATATGATATTAAGATTACAAATCCAAATCATGTATGTACTGGTGTTGCGAAACTTACTGTGGATGGTAAAGTTGTTGAAGGCAATCACATTCCAGTATTTATGGATGGAAAACAGCATATCGTGGAAGTTGTATTAGGCTAGATCGATTCCTATTTACACAATAATTTATATCAGATAACTATTATGAGAGAAAAGAAACTAGAAGAAGATATCTACTTCTAGTTTTTTTCATAGAATGGAGCAGCATTAAGTTAAAAGTATTGATAATAGTATACAACGTTACAAACAGTGTTAATATATAAGTATATGAAAAATCTAATGTATCGTAAGGATAGAATGTATCGTAAGGATAGAATGTATCGTGATTTCGAACAGATAATTGAAATCTATGATCCCAGAGAATACCTTGGAATTGTAAAAGAAGCCAAGGCAGTATTCTCGGATTCCTTCCTTTCTGAGTTTTTTTGGAATCCTGTTTGATAAAGAAATTGTAGCTTATGATACAAAGAGGTTACCAAAAAAGAATTATAGGCTATTATCAAAGTTAAACATTACAGAGCTCTATTATAAAAAAAGACATAATAGAAATAGAATATATGAAATTAAGGATAAAGAACGAGTAGAGGAAGTTCTCCTAACAATGAATAAGAAAGTTAAGGACCGACTATTGGATTCATTAGGATGGGATAAAAAGGACCGTCATGTAGACTGTTCAACTAATATTCTATTAAATGAGTGCTGTGGGTGTTATGTCTGTGAGGCAAAATGCCCAATGCATGCAATTACAATGGAAAAAGACGGAGAGGGATTCTACTATCCAAATGTGAAATGATCGTCGAATTTAATGATCGAGAGCCTTTGGTTGTTAATGCAAGAAGGAATAACTATTTTAGAGCTTTCTCAAAAGATATTATCTTAAGACCAAGCTGTGCGGATTGCAACTATTTATGGAAACATCGTGTTGGTGATCTCACGATTGGAGACTTTTGGGAAATTCAAGAATTGAATCCTGAAATGTTTGATGACAAAGGTGCATCAGTTCTTTTATTGAATACAGAAAAGGGTTCAGAGATATGGTCTAAGATAGAGAATGGATTCCAAGTTAAGGAGAAAACATTGTCAGAAGGCTTTAAATACAATCATAGGAGACCAATCAGATTGAAGCCAGAAAGAGATGAGTTTTTTCGTCGTTTTCGTGAGGAACCCATAAATGAGCGGTTATATGATTATAATGATATTATAAATAAAATTAAGGAAGAGTAATACAACAATGAGCTGCCGTATGTTATGGCAGCTCATTGTATGTTATATCATTTTATTTTGTTTCAAGAATTTTTTCAATGCTTACCAATTTTACACATAAAACAAATAATTCAGCGGCAACCTTTAACTCTTCTAGAGTTGGGAACGAAGGTGCGATACGAATATTACTGTCATGTGGGTCCTTTCCATATGGGAAAGTAGCACCAGCACCAGTCATAACTACGCCAGCTTCTTTTGCTTTTTGTACAATTGCCTTTGCACAATTGTCCATGGAATCAAAGGAAATAAAATATCCGCCAAGTGGGCGATTCCAAGAGGCAATTCCAAGACCTCCGAGTTCACGATCTAAAGTATCTAATACGGCTTCGAATTTTGGTCTCAGAATATCTGCATGTTTCATCATATGAGCATGAATGCCATCAAGATTCTTAAAGAAACGTACATGACGTAATTGATTCAGTTTATCATGTCCAATGGTTTGTAACGTTAAGCTTTTTTTGATATCCTTTAAGTTATTCTCAGAAGCTGCAACTGCTGCTACACCAGAGCCTGGGAAGCTGATCTTTGAAGTGGAGGTAAATTTATAGACTATATCTTCGTTTCCAGCCTTCTTACATTCAGCAAGGATTTCGAGACAAAAATCCTGCTTGTCAGGGTAAAGATGATGAACGCTGTAAGCATTATCCCAGTAAATGCGGAAATCTTTTGCAGCAGGTTTTAAGTTTGCAAAACGGCGAACAGTTTCATCGGAATAAGTGATTCCCTGAGGATTCGAATACTTAGGAACGCACCAGATTCCTTTTACGGTTTCATCGTTATTAACATATTGCTCTACCAGATCCATATCAGGCCCTGTTGGAGTCATAGGTATGTTGATCATTTCAATACCGAAATGTTCCGTGATTGCAAAATGTCGGTCATATCCTGGAACTGGACATAGAAATTTTACGTTAGGAAGCTTACACCAAGGAGTATTTCCCATAACACCATGAGTCATTGAACGAGAAATTGAATCATACATTACATTTAGGCTGGAATTACCATAAATAATAATATTCTCGGCAGGGACTTCACTAATTGCGCCAAGCAATTCTTTTGCTTCCCTAATTCCATCTAAGCAACCGTAGTTTCTACAATCCGTTCCTTCTTCACAAGTAAGTATAGACTGAGAGTTAAGTACATTCATCATCTCCATGGATAAATCCAACTGTTCTTTGGATGGCTTACCTCTGGACATATCTAATTTTAAACCTTTTCCCTGAAATTCTTTATATTGCTGTTGCAACTGAACCTGTAACTGCTCTAATTCAGTTCTACTCATTGATTGATAAGTTTTCATTGTTAGACATCCTTTCCGTATTAGTTCCAAACATTACAAATTTATCATATGTTTTATTAGATGTCTACAGTTTAAAGAAAATTCTTGATAAATAAAGTAGATTGTATTATGATGAGAAAGCTAAGAATAACCTTAGCGAGAAAATTGAATAATAATGAGAGAAAAATCATTTAGGAGGTTTCATCATGAAGAGATCAAAGAGTATTCTTTTATTTCTCCTATTGAGTCTTACGATTGCACTCAGCGGATGCGGTGGCGATACGAAAGGAAACAAGGGAGATAACAAAGAAAGTGGAAATGGCACTCCGATCGAAGATGATACAACAGCAGAGAGTAACAAGACTCCTGTATATGGTGGTTCTGTTATTGTTGGTATTCAAAATGATTTGGACAGTCTTGACCCACACAAAGCAAAGTCGGCAGGAACTAGAGAGGTGTTATTCAACATGTTCGAGGGCTTAGTAAAGCCTGATAAAGACGGAAATTTAGTCCCTGCAGTAGCAAAGGATGTAATTATTTCCAAGGATGGTAAGACACTTTCTTTCCCATTAAGAGAGAATGTGAAATTCCATAACGGAGCATTTGTTACAGTAGATGACGTTATATATTCAATCAAACGTTGCGCCGGCTTACTTGAAACTTCAGATCCTGAAGTTAAGGTTGAGAGGGCGCTTTCTTGTATTACTTCCGTCGAAGAGTACAAGACTGAAGATGGTAAGTTAGGCGTTCAAATCAAATTAAATGAAGCAAATAACGATGTTGTTGGTTATCTTACTTGTGCCATCATTCCAAAAGGGTATGATCAGATGAGCACAAAACCAGTTGGTACTGGTCCATTTAAATTTGTTTCTTATACACCATTACAGAATCTGGTGATGGAAAAGAATCCAGATTACTATGTGGAAGGACTTCCATATCTTGATCAAGTAACATTTAAGGTTTCAGCAAATACCGATTCTGCTATGATGGCATTATTGGCTGGAAATATTGATGTATATCCATATTTGACTGCAGAACAGGCAAATCAGCTGAAAGATACGTATAACATAAAAAAAGGTGCTATGAATTTAGTTCAGGGATTGTATCTAAATAATGCAGTAGAACCATTTAATAATAAGCTGGTTCGTCAAGCAATGTGCTATGCGATCGATCGTCAGATGATCTTAGATATGGTGGCAGATGGGAATGGAACAATTGTTGGTACTCCAATTTTCCCACAGTTTAAAAAATACTATGCTGCGGAGTTAGCAGATCAATATGCATATAATGTTCAAAAAGCAAAAGATCTGTTAAGCGAAGCAGGTTATCCAAATGGATTCAGTTTTACAATCACCGTACCTTCGAACTATCAGTTCCATGTCGATACAGCTCAAGTAATTGTAGAATTATTAAAGCAGGTCGGTATTGATACAAAAATTCAGTTAGTAGAATGGGAAACATGGGTAAATGACGTATATGCTGGTCGTAACTATCAGTCTACGATTGTTGGTCTCGATGCCAACATGACCCCAAGCAATGTATGTTTCCGATATGTTTCAACGGATCCTAAGAACTTTATCAATTATTCCAACCCAAAGTACGATGAGATTTATGCAAAAGCAATCGTAGAAATTGATGATAATAAAAAGATAGAGTATTATAAACAGTTACAGCAGCTTTTATCTGAAGATGCAGCTTCTGTTTACATTCAGGATGCAGCTAACATTGTTGCATTAAATAAAAAGCTTGCAGGCTATGAGTTTTATCCATTGTATGTACAGGATATGTCTCTTGTACATTACGTAGAGTGAGAAATTTAGGCAGATATAACACTTAGATCATGAGAAAGGAGAGAATGCAATGAAGTGGATGAAAAAAATACTATCTCTCATTATTACATTATTTGTGGTTTCACTAGTTACATTCTTTGCTTTCCGAGTGATTCCAGGAGATAGTGCAATTGCTAAATTAGGATTAGAGGCTTCAGAGGAACAGATTGAAGCTTTAAGAGAACAGATGGGATTAAATGATAATCTTCTTGTACAGTATGGTCGCTTTTTAAGCGGTGCTGTACAAGGAGACTTTGGAGAGTCTACACAGTATAATGTGCCAGTATCATCTCTGATTGCGGATCGCTTCCCAGTGACTGCATGGCTTGCGGCACTATCCTTTTTATTGATTGTTGTAATCTCTCTTCCATTGGGAATTTTGGCATCTAAAAAAGAGAATGGCATTATCGATCGGGGAATCACATTGTTAACGCAGACACTAATGGCGATACCCTCTTTTTTTCTTGGAATCATCATTATGTTAGTGTTTGGCGTTATCTTAAAATGGTTTGCACCAGGCGATTATGTGAAACCATCGGAAAACTTTGGACAATTTCTGTCTTATATGATCTTCCCGGCACTTGCGGTCAGCATTCCTAAGATTGCCATGATGGTGAAGTTTTTAAAAACGTCTGTTCTTCGTGAATTGCGTTTGGACTATGTGAGAACTGCAAAAAGTAAAGGGCAGACAAAAAATGTAATCTTGTACCGTCATGTGTTAAAGAATGCACTAATGCCAGTGATCACATTCCTTGGAATGATCACAGCAGAAAGTCTGGCAGGAAGTATTGTGGTAGAACAAGTATTCAATCTTCCAGGTATGGGAAGATTACTAGTTACAGCGATTTTTAATCGAGATTATCCAGTGGTACAGGCAGCAGTTTTATATATCGCTGCAATTGTTGTATTGATCAATTTTGGAGTCGATGTGCTTTATCGAAAAGTAGACCCTAGAATTGCGTAAGAATATTGTAATTAACTACAGGAAGGAGCAAAGACATTGAAGGAAAAATGGGATATCAATAGAATGATCGGCTTGGTACTAGTATCAATTGCTTTGCTACTTGTTGTGGTAGGAATCTTTTATACACCGTATGATCCAAACGCGATGAGTGCTTCCTTAAAGAATAAAGCACCAAGCATGGCCCACTGGTTTGGTACGGATTATATGGGGAGAGATATCCTAAGCCGTGTAATGGATGGGGCAGGAACCACTTTTTTTGTTGGTATCTGTACCGTTTGTATTGGAGCCGTATTTGGCAGCATCATAGGAGCAGTCACAGGTTATTTTGGTGGAATATTGGATGAAATTATTATGCGATTTAATGATTGTGTTGCTTCCTTTCCTAGTATCTTACTTGCATTAGTTTTAGTTAGCTTGATTGGACCTGGAAAGTACAATATCATTTTAGCGCTCGGTATTTTATTTATTCCAAGCTTTGCTCGTGTCATGCGAAGTGAGTTTATTAAGCAAAAAGAGATGGATTATGTAAAGAATGCTCGCCTCATGGGAGCAAGCCATGCTAGGATTATGTTCTTACATATTCTACCGAATACAAGAACGATTCTATTATCAACGATTACCATAGGTTTTAACAATGCCGTTTTAGCAGAAGCAGGCATGAGTTACCTAAGTTTAGGTGTTCAACCGCCAGATGCGAGTCTTGGGCGAATGTTATCGGAAGCACAAGGGTATTTATTAAATGCTCCATGGTTTGCAATTTTTCCAGGACTTATGATTGTCATTACGGTTCTTGGATTTAGTTTATTAAATGAAAGGAGAGGACAGCATGAATAAATGTAAACAGCCTCTGCTTTCAGTTAAAGAATTGGAAATTGGGTTTGGTACTAAGAAATCAGCGCTTTCCGTTGTCCATAAAATATCCTTTGATATCAATGAAGGTGAAATCGTCGGTATCGTAGGAGAATCAGGTTCTGGAAAGAGTGTATCCGCTTTGTCACTGCTTGGACTTATGGCAGCAGAAGGTAGGATTCTTGGCGGGGAGATCTGTTTTGATGGAAGAGTACTGACTCAGATGTCAGAAAAGGAATTAGAAAAAATCCGAGGAAATGAAATATCGTATGTATTTCAGGAGCCAATGAGTTCGCTTAATCCAGTACTGACCATCGGTTACCAGATGAATGAAATGCTTTTGCTTCACGAAAAGATTGGAAAAGAGGAACGTCAAAAACGAATTTTAACGATGTTTGAGGAGGTTGATCTAAGAGATGGGGAACAGCTTCTAGAAAAATATCCTCATCAGCTCAGCGGTGGAATGCGTCAGCGTGTGATGATCGCGATGGCAATGATTTGCAAACCTCGTTTATTGATTGCAGATGAACCAACCACTGCGTTAGATGTTACCGTTCAGTCGAAAGTCTTAGCATTATTGAAAAAGCTCAATCAGGAGTATCATACAACAATTATCTTAATTTCGCATGACTTGGCTGTAATCAAAAGCATATGTAAACGTGTATTTGTTATGCATGAAGGCAATATTGTGGAGCAAGGAAGTGTGAAAGATATCTTCAAAAACCCGCAACAGGATTATACGAAGCGTCTGTTAGAAGCATCCCTGTTGGTTCATACATTAAATGAACAGTCGTTAAAAGATGATTATAAAAATGGTCAGCAGGTAGATTGGCAGCATTCCTTGACGGTAAAAGATTTACATGTTTTTTATGAAGGGAAAAAAGAAAAGCTGTTTAGCAGGAAGAAACGAATAGAAGTAGTCCATGGTGTCACTTTTACAATGAATAAGGGAGAAATCCTCGGAATCGTTGGAGAAAGCGGTTGTGGTAAATCTACAATGGCAAAAGCTATCGCAGGTTTGATTAAAAACACAACCGGTAGTATAGAAATGTCTTGTAAACATCCCCAGATGGTATTTCAAGATCCATACAGCAGTTTAAATCCTTCAAAAAAGATTGGATGGCTGTTAGAAGAACCATTAAAACTTTCAAAATCATTTACGGATGCAGAACGAAAGGCAAAAGTAAATGAGATGTTAGAAAAGGTTGGATTATCTTCGGAATATGCGAATCGATATCCATCGAACTTAAGTGGAGGTCAGAGACAGCGAGTCGCAATCGCAATGTCTATTATATTGAATCAGGAATTTATTATTCTTGATGAACCAGTATCTGCGCTTGATGTTACGATTCAGGAACAGATCTTAAAACTGCTATTAGAACTTCGACAAGAATATGACCTTACGTATCTATTCATATCACATGATATGGGTGTGATTCAAAAGATATGTGATCGAGTTGGAGTTATGTATCAAGGAAATTTAATTGAGTTACGGAAGACGAAAGAACTGTTCGAAAATCCACAACAAGACTATACCAAAAAGTTATTAAGTGCAGTATTATTATAAGAATGTAACAAACGGACTGTGAAAACAACAATGATGTTGTTTTCACAGCCCGTTTAATATTACAATCTTATTTCTTGTTACTAGACAATTCTATGATGATTGGGGTATGATGTATGGCAGGCTGAAATATGTTTTATAGTTTAGTACATTTATATGGGTAATTTACATAGAGAGCTATATGACAGAAAGAGAGGACATAATTTTATGATACGAAATTATATATGGAGGTATCGATGGAGATATCTATTAGGTATCATTACATTATTTATCGTAGATTTTTTTGGGCTATATATACCAGAATTTACGGGGAGAGTAACGGATGGTTTAGATCAAGGAACTATGGATTATCGAGGCGTTCTCCATATTATCGGATTAATCTTTTTCGTAGCAGGAATCATGATGGTCGGAAGATTTTTTTGGCGATTCTTTATCTTCGGTTCAGCGAGAAATATTGAGTATGAGTTGCGAAATGATATGTTTGAGCATTTGTCAAAATTGTCTATGAAATATTATAATGAGCATAAAACAGGTGATTTAATGGCTCACTTTACAAGTGATCTGAACTCCATACGTATGGCAGTTGGCCCAGCGGTGATCTCCAGTTTTGATGCGATCATTATGACGATCATGGTAATCATCAAGATGATTCTATATGTAAATCTGAAACTAACATTGATCGCTTGTATTCCAATGATCGTTATTCTTTTAGGTGGGGTCTATTATGGAAAGATCATAGAACAAAGGTTTACCGAAAAACAGAAAGCCTTTTCTGATATGACAGATCAGGTACAGGAAAGTATTTCTGGAATTCGAGTTATAAAAGCATTCGTGCAGGAACAAAAAGAGATTATGGCATTTGCAATAGCCAATCGAAATAATAAAGACAAAAATCTGAGAGTAGTAAAAGTACAGGCGGTTGCATTGCCATTGCTTGACCTGATGATAGGGATTTCAAGTGCATTAGCCATTCTGTATGGTGGAAAGTTAGTGTTGGAAGGTGGAATCACACCGGGTAAGTTTGTTGCATTTAATCAGTATATCTTAATGCTTGTATGGCCGATGCTTGCAGCAGGTGATAGTATCACGCTTATCTCACAAGGGTTAGCATCGATGAAACGAGTGGAGGCAATCTTTAATGAGGTTCCAGAGATTATGGATACAGAAACTATGGACACTTCTCTAAATAGCATAAGAGGTAATATTCAATTCAATCATCTGACCTTTACTTACAAACAGGAAGGTTCGATGGAAAAAATGCTCCCAGTCCTCAAGGATGTATCGGTTGAGGTAAAAGCAGGCTCAACGCTTGCAGTAGTTGGTGCAACAGGAAGTGGTAAAACTACATTAGTCAATCTCCTTTTGCGTATGTATGATACAAAGCCAGGAATGATCTTGATCGATGGCCATGATATTAAGGAGTACCCATTATCCGTTCTTCGAGAGAATATTGCTTATGTTCCACAGGATAACTTTCTATTTTCGGATACGATTCAGACCAATATTGCATTTGGGGTACGAAAATTAAAAGATATTCCATATGAAACGAAGAGATATTCTCTATTTCCTACCAAAAAGGAGTTAGAGGAAGCCTCCATGGAACATGAGTTTTCGAGAAGAGAAAATATAGTGGATCAAGCGTATGGTGATCTCGAACAGGTACAGGAAGCAGCAAAAAAAGCCTGTATTCATGATAATATTATGGAGTTTACAAAACAGTATGCAACGATGGTCGGAGAACGTGGAGTTACAGTTTCTGGCGGTCAAAAACAGCGTAGCTCGATTGCAAGAGCCTTGATGAAAGATGCCCCTATTCTAATCTTGGATGATGCCTTATCTGCGGTGGATACAAATACCGAGGAAGCAATTCTTAGGAATCTAAAAGAAAATCGTCAGGGGAAAACCACAATCATGATCGCACATCGTATCTCCACAATTCAAAATGCTGATCACATACTAGTCTTAGAAGATGGTAGATGTGTGGAATATGGTACGCATAGAGAATTATTAGATATGAATGGTCATTATGCGAAGCTATATAAGAAACAACAGCTTGAAAAACAACTGGAAGATGAACAGTAGGAGGAAGATCATGAGTCGAAAAGAGACAGAATATGAAAAATCAATTCATGGGAGTGTATTCCTTCGATTGATAAAATATATGAGACCATATGTACTCTGGGTTATCCTAGCGTTTTTGTTGGTTCTTGTGATTACAGGGTTAGAATTGTTACGTCCCGCATTATTAGGTAAAGCAGTCGACTTATTTGCAGACGGAAAAGAATATGGTAAGATTAAGAATACAGCAATACTTTATATGATCATCCTGTTCTTAAGTTTTATCTGCAATATGGCCCAGACTTGGATCTTACAGCGTACAGGACAAAACATTATCTACAATATCAGACAGGAAGTATTTGAACATATTCATCAACTTCCATTACGATATTTTGATATTACCCCGGTTGGAAAGCTAGTAACCCGTGTGACGAATGATGTGGAAGCGTTGCATGAGATGTATGCTAATATTCTTGTTAAATTACTAAAAAACGGAGTTAAGATCATAGGGCTGGCAATTGTAATGCTCTTAATCAATGTAAAGATTGCATTGTATTCATTTCTTGTGCTGCCATTTGTTTTTGCTTTCACGGCTTGCTTTAAAAAGGTTTCAAGGGCTACGTATCGAATTGCCAGATCTAAGATCACAGCTTTAAATACGTATTTATCGGAGCATTTATCTGGAATGAAACTGATCCAGATATTTGCGAGAGAACAGGAGAAAAATGCGGAATTTAAGCAAAAGAGTAGGGAATTGTATGGAGCCAATTATCGAGAGATGATGGTCTTTGCTATTTTTCGTCCATTAACGTATATTTTGTCCATCATTGCACTTGTTATAATCATAGCTTCGGGAAGTAAATCAGTTTTAAATGGTGCAATCTCCGTAGGAACCTTATATACATTGATTCAATATATCTCTTCCTTTTTTGAACCAATTCAGGAACTGGCGGAGCAGTTTGGTACCCTACAGTCTGCAATGGCTTCTGCAGAAAAGATTTTTACTGTTTTAGATGAGGAAAATACGATTCAACCACCAGAAAATCCAGTAGACTTAAGTTCGATTCAAGGTAGGATAGAATTTGATCATGTATGGTTCGCGTATGAGGGAGAAAACTGGATCTTAAAAGATGTAAGTTTTGTTATGGAACCTGGACAGAGCATTGCATTTGTCGGGGCAACTGGGGCTGGAAAATCGTCCATTCTTAATCTAATTGGGCGATATTATGATATTCAAAAAGGCAGAATTCTAATTGATGGGGTCGATATCCGCCAGATTGACACGGATCAATTACGACGTGCCATAGGACAGGTACAGCAGGATGTATTCTTATTTACGGGGGATGTGGCAGGAAATATCCGTTTGCGGGATGAAACCATAACGGAAAGTCAGATCGAACAGGCAGCGGACTATGTCAATGCAAGTCACTTCATTCATCAACTTCCGAACGGATTTCATGAACCGGTATCAGAAAGAGGCGCAACCTTTTCTGCAGGTCAGCGCCAGTTGTTGTCTTTTGCCCGTACGTTAGCATACGATCCGAAAATCCTAGTTATGGATGAAGCGACTGCGAATATTGATACTGAGACGGAAAGCTTGATTCAAGAAGCGTTATCTACATTGATGAAAGGTCGTACGACTATTATGGTTGCACACCGTTTATCTACGATACAACATGCAGATCAGATTATTGTAATGCATAAAGGTCGGATCAGAGAGAGGGGAACTCATCAGGAACTGCTCTCTTATAACGGCATTTATCAAAAATTATATCAGTTACAGTTAGAGGGAGAAGGTTAAAATGATAAAAGTAAGAAACTTAGATAAAGAATTTGTAATACAAGTGTATCACGAACATCTGGTAAAGGATTTCATTCCGGCGGAACAAAAACCACTAGACATCATAACCGGCTTAATGGACCGTGGACTTTATATTTGCTATGGTCTATATGATGAGGAAGAATTCGTAGCATATGCATTTTTTATGAAAGTGGAAGGATATCAGGATTTATTAATCGATTATTTTGCAGTATGTAGCGAGGTCAGAAGTTGTGGTTATGGAAGTAGATTTCTTAGCCTTCTTGCAAGTGAATTGACAGAATATGACAATATCATCTTTGAAGTGGAGAGCGGAAAAGATGCGAAAGACGAGCAGGAACTTGCAGTATGTAAAAAGCGATTGGAATTCTATCATAGAAATGGGCTAAAGGATACCAAACTTAAGGTAAGTTTGTTTGGATGTGATATGGTGATCTTATATCTACAGCTTCATAAGGCACCTACAGATGATAGTTTAGAAGAAGCGCTTGATGCGATTTATGATACGATGTTTGGTAAGGATCTTCATAAGCGATGTGTGATCGTTAGCAGAGTAAGGGAATAAAAAATCAAAAAACTGGAATATTGTGTTGACAAAAGAAAAATATGGTATTATGATAACAATATCTTAATAAGAGAAACCGTTGAGAAAGAAGAGTAAGCATAAGCTGGAAATCACAGAGAGTCGCTGATGGTGGGAATGCGATATGGAATCTTTTGCTGAATGGGCTTTTGAGGGCAGACTTGAAATCATAGTAGGGTCTGACGGAATCCATCGCCGTTATCAGGGTGGCGTATATGATTGTATATGACTAAGAGGACATAAGTCAATTTGAGTGGTACCGCGGATAATAATTCGTCTCAAGCAAAGTAATTTGTTTGAGACTTTTTTATTTCCGCGAGCAACGAGGACTGAAGAAAAAACAGGAATTATGTTTCTTCTTCAGTCCGACTGTCGCGAGAATCTGAGAAACTCGCAGAGCGTGTTTCTCACGATTTCGTAAATGACTTAAACTTCAAGAATCGTCATTTCACAATCAAACTAATCACATAAGGTCATGACCGAATTAAGACGACATGGCATACAAAAAAAAGAAAGGTTTGGTGGAAAGAATGAGAAAGTTAGGAAAAAAATTAGTAACAGTTATGACAATGGCAGCAGTAGCAGGTATGGTATTTAGCGGATGTGGAAGCAAGGAAACAACAGCAAATTCAAGAGATAAAAAAGTAATTGGTATTGGTCAGTTTGCGGAACATGGCTCCTTGGATAATTGTCGTAACGGATTCTTAGAAGGTCTAAAACAGGAAGGTTTTGTAGAAGGAGAAAACTTAACTGTATATTATGAAAATTCTCAGGCAGATGGAGCAGTTGCAAGTCAGATTGTAGATAACTTTTTAGCAAAAGATGTTGATTTAATCTGTGGAATTGCAACACCAATGGCTCAAGCAGCTTATGGTTCTGCTCGTAAAAAGGATGTTCCGGTTATATTTACAGCAATTACAGATCCCGTTGCAGCAAAGCTAGCGAATGAGGATGGGACACCAGTGGGTGAAGTAACAGGTACGAGTGATAAATTAGCAGTGGAGCAACAGTTACAGATGATACGTTCCGTATTACCAGAAGCAAAGAAAATCGGAATTTTATATTCAACAAGCGAAGTTAATAGTATTTCCGCAATTGAAGAATATAAGGAAGCTGCAGCAAATTATGGATTTGAGATTATCGAAAGTGGTATTTCAACAACTGCAGACATTCCATTGGCAGCAGATAACTTGCTAGGAAAAGTAGATTGCTTAAATAACTTAACAGATAATACGGTCGTTAGTGCATTACCAGTCATCTTGAAGAAAGCAAATGATAAGAAAATCCCGGTCTTTGGTAGTGAGATTGAACAGGTTAAGAAAGGTTGTCTTGCAGCAGAAGGGCTAGACTATACGGAACTTGGAATCAAAACAGGCAAGATGGCAGCAGCAGTCTTAAAGGGTGAGAAAAAAGCTAGTGAAATGAATTTCGAAACGATTCAAGAGTCAAAATTTTACGGGAATACAGCTGTAGCAAGCAACTTGGGCATTACATTACCTAAAGACTTAATTGATGATGCAGGTCAAATGTTTGATACTATAGCTGAGTAAACCTTAATTCTTAAAGAGGATGGGCATACGATATGGAGAGCTTATTAACAATATTATTGGGCGTATTGGAAGATGGTCTTGTTTATGCGATCATGGCACTTGGAGTATATATTACATATAAGATCTTAGATTTTCCAGATCTTTCAGTAGATGGAACATTTCCGCTTGGTGCAGCAGTTACCGTAAGTTTAATTATAGTTGGAGTGAATCCAGTCTTGACTTTAGTGATCTCATTTGCAGCAGGAGCATTAGCAGGTATAATTACTGGTATCATACATGTTAAATTTAAAGTCAGGGATTTACTTTCTGGTATTATCATGATGACTGCTTTATATTCGATTAATCTAAAGATTGCTGGAAAGGCGAATGTTGCTATTTTTTCGGAGCAGACAATCTTTGAAAATCAACTAATTGACCGGCTTCCTAAGGCGTTCAGTCCATATGTTGTTGTTAGTATTCTTCTTGTCATCGTTTTGTTCGTAAAGATTTTATTAGATAAGTATCTAAAAACGAAGTCGGGTTATTTACTACGCGCCGTTGGAGATAATGAAACAATCATTACTTCTTTGGCGAAGGACAAAGGAATGATCAAGATTCTTGGATTAGCAATTGCAAATGCACTTGCTGCACTGGCAGGCTCTGTCTATTGCCAGTCACAGGGGTTCTTTGATATATCTACTGGTACAGGAACGATCGTTATCGGTCTTGCAAATGTTATTATCGGAACCAATCTGTTCCGTCGTGCGAAAAAGATTAAACCTACGACTGCAGTAATCGTTGGCGCACTTATTTACAAGGCATGCGTAGCAATTGCAATTGAATTTGGAGCGTCCTCTAGTGATTTGAAATTGGTACAGGCAATCTTATTCCTTGTTATTCTTGCAGCAGCCAATATGAAGAAAGGCAAGGTGAAGGTACATGCTTGAGTTGAAAAATATTAATAAAAATTATAATCCTGGTACGGTCAATGAAATGTGTCTGTTTCAGAATTTTAATTTAACAATTCCAGATCATCAGTTTGTCTCAGTCGTTGGTAGTAATGGTTCAGGAAAGACTTCCATGCTGAACCTAATCTGTGGAAGTATTCCATTAGACGGTGGAACCATCTTAATGAATGGAACGGATATCACAAATATGAAAGAACATAAACGTCATCAAAAGATTGGAAGAGTCTTTCAAAATCCAGCGATGGGTACTTGTCCGGAGATGACGATTCTAGAGAATATGTCACTTGCAGATAATAAGGGAAAGAAGTTTAATCTGTCTCGTGGAACGAATCGTGAAAGAATTGACTATTATCGAGAATTATTACAGAAGTTGAACCTTGGACTAGAAGATAAGCTTCAAACGAAGGTAGGTTCCCTTTCAGGGGGACAACGTCAGGCGATGGCACTTCTTATGTCAACGATGACCCCTATCGAATTCTTAATCCTGGATGAGCATACCGCAGCACTTGACCCAAAAACTGCAGAACTTATTATGTGTTTGACCGATCAGATCGTAAAGGAAAAAAATCTGACGACGATTATGGTAACGCATAACTTACGATATGCTGTGGAATATGGAAATCGCTTGATCATGATGCATCAAGGTGAAATTGTTTATGATAGGTCAGAGGAAGAGAAGAGCAAGGTCGGAATCAATGACATCTTAGACAAATTCAATCAAATCAGTATTGAGTGCGGTAATTAAAAAGAAAATTATGAGAAATGTAGAAAAATTAGTGAAAACAAGAAATTAAATCATATTAATAAGATAAAAATATAGTTGACAGTAGGATTCATTTAATGTATAATATGAGTGCTGTGAATGTGAAAAACAGACATAAGCATAAAGGAAGCAGAGTATCCACTCTCACCTGCAGCTATAATAGCGAACAGGTAATTATACTCAACTAAATCAATCTATAGTTATAACTATGTATTGTTTGTGAATATAAGGTGGATAGCATGCTATTCACCTTTTTGTTTTATTTTATCCTATGGAGGTGCAGAACTATTAGCGAATTAATGATTAATGAGCAGATCAGAGACAGAGAAGTTCGTCTGATTGGAGAAGACGGAGAACAGCTTGGTGTTATGCCAGCAAAAGATGCGATGAAGTTAGCACAGGAAGCAAATTTAGATTTAGTTAAGATTGCTCCTACTGCAAAACCACCTGTATGTAAAATTGTCGATTACGGCAAATACAGATATGAGCTTGCTAGAAAAGAGAAGGAAGCGAAGAAAAAGCAGAAGGTAACTGACGTAAAAGAAATCCGTTTATCACCGAACATCGATGCCAACGATTTGACAACAAAAGCAAATCAAGCAAGAAAGTTCATCACCAAGGGAGATAAGGTAAAAGTTACTCTACGTTTCCGTGGTAGAGAAATGGCTCATATGCAAACAAGCAAACAGATTCTTGATGATTTCTATAAGATCGTAGAAGATGTTGCAGTGGTAGAAAAGCCAGCTAAGATGGAAGGAAGAAGCATGATCATGTTTCTTACTGAAAAAAGATAACAAACGATAGAACAATACATGTGCGAAAGAGCATTTGCTATTGTCATTATAAAAATTAAAGGTGAGTGCAATATACGCAAGCCGAAATTTAAGGAGGAAATATCATGCCGAAATTGAAGACAAGCAGAGCTGCTGCTAAGCGTTTTAAGGTAACTGGTACAGGTAAATTAAAGAGAATGAAGGCCGGAAAACAGCATATCTTAACTAAGAAATCCCACAAGACAAAGAGAAATCTTAGAAAAGCTACAATGATGGATCCAAGTAACGAAAAGAACATGAAGAAGATTTTACCATATCTCTAAGATTGGGTAATAAGGAGGGAATAGACGATGGCAAGAATTAAAGGCGGCTTAAACGCTAAGAAGAAGCATAAAAGAGTATTAAAGCTGGCAAAGGGTTACAGAGGTGCTAGAAGTAAGCAGTATAGAGTAGCAAAGCAATCAGTTATGAGAGCTTTAACATCCGCTTTTGCAGGACGTAAAGAAAAGAAGAGACAGTTCAGAACATTATGGATTGCTCGTATCAACGCTGCTGCAAGATTAAACGGTCTTTCTTACAGCAAATTTATGTACGGTTTAAAATTAGCTGACGTAACTGTAAATAGAAAAATGTTAGCTGAATTAGCAGTAAACGATGCTGAAGGTTTCAAAGCTTTAGTTGAAGTTGCAAAGGCTAAATTAGCTTAATTCATATAATTGAGAGATATCTTCGGATATCTCTTTTTTGTATTACAAAAAATTACCAGATGATTGATTTTAATACAATTCTAACTTGATTATGGATAATACCTGACGTAAGATTAATACATAAAAGTAAGTGAAAGAATAAATGAAAGGTGATGGATTCTTCTATAGGTAGAAAGAAGAAACAGCCAAATAATAAGGAGGTTTCATGAGAGAACGAATATCCAGCTGGTCATGGGGTTTGGTTTGTATTGCGCTAGGTGTTATTATCGCAGGTAATGCATGTAAGTGGTGGGATATACGATTATTTTTCCGCGGATGGTGGACAATGTTTATTATTATCCCATGTTTAATTACGATTTTAAGTAAGGGACTTGGAAACTTTTCGGCCATTGGTTTAGCGGTAGGAGTCTTAATGCTATTAAATTGCCAGGGAGTTATCATCGATGAAACATTTCGTAAACTCTTAATCCCAGTGATCATAATTTTGATCGGGGTCAGCATTCTACTAAAGAGTATATTGATGGATTTTCATAAGGTCAATGTTACATATACAAAAGAAGATTGTCACGCAGTCACCTTTAGTGGAATGACTTATGTTCAGCCGAACGAGAAATATTGTGGTGGGGAACTAGATTCAATCTTCGGTTCACTTACACTTGATTTAAGAAATGCTATCATTGATGAAAATATTATTATTAATGCAACATCCATATTTGGTGGAATTGATATTTATGTACCAAACAATGTAAAGGTAAAGATCAATGCTAACTCCTTTTTTGGTGGAGTATCGAATAAAAGAAAATTCGCTGCTCCTTCAGGAGCCCCAATAGTTTATATTAATTCAACATGCATGTTTGGGGGGGTAGATATTAAATGACATCAATACAAAGAGTGATTAAGTATTGCGCAATGGGTTTTGCCATTGCATTAATGGTAGGTATTTTAACAGGAATAACAGCTATAATCAGCGGAATTGATAAAGGTGTTAACTGGGATGGAGAAACAACCTATATCAATTTTACAAAAGAGTTTGAAGATATAGACAGTTTAGACTTAACAAATTATAGTGGAAAGATGTTCATTCAGGTAGGGTCTGTTAATAAAGTGACTGTACACGCAAAAAATGTACCTGATACAACGGTTGTAAAGGTAAGAAATAATAATACATTATATGTAAATGATGAAACAACGAGAATATGGTTCTTTGATCTTCATTTTTGGGAGGATGAGGAGGAAAATTCACAGATCACAATTATCCTTCCAATAGATTTTGTTGCAAAGAAGGCAACCCTGGATAATAATAGTGGGGATATGGAAGTTCGAGGACTCTATGCCAAAGATTTAGAATTATCAGGTGGTTCGGGCCATATCATGGCTTCTAATATTAGTGCGGATCAATTTGATATTTCAGCAGGCTCCGGAGAATTACAGCTAGATAGGGTACAATTAAATAAAGGTGAGATTGACAGTGGATCTGGATTATTTCAATTGACAAATAGCTCAATTAGTGATGTTGATATCGATACAGGTTCTGGAGAGTTCTTTTTTGATGGATTGATTTCTGGAGATAATAATTTGGATGGTGGAAGTGGAAGCATCTCATTGAATATAAAGAATTTCGCTGACATGTATAATTTGGATTTGGATGCAGGTTCCGGTGGAATCTACATAAATGGAGAAAAAGTAGATCGAGAAAAAATAAAACATAAAGGTGCAGAAAATAAGTTAGAAGTAGATGGCGGATCTGGTAAGATTACAATTCAGTTTACAGAATAAAAATATGCTAAAATACGCTACAATATATACTAAAGATAAATATGTATACGTGTAATGGAATAGTAACAAAAAGTAACATAAAATTAATTGAGTTTTCAGTCAGAAGTGGTATATTGTAGTTTAGAGGATATATGGGACATATTAGGAGGTTTACAATATGAGTATAAGAAAAATAGTGAATAGAGGACTGCATACTGTAGCAATATGCTCCATGATGATCTTAGTTACAGGATGCAGTAAACAAAAAAAGCCAGTGATTGAGGAGGAAGTGATGGTATCTCCAATAGTCACACCAGAAGGAGAACCAAGTCCGACACCAACACCTATTTTGATGACTCCAGCACCTGGAGTTACGATCACTCCAACCGTAGAACTTTCGCCAACGGTAACTCCGGTTACATTGTTATCAAAGCGTGAAGCGGAAGAAAAACTAAAAGAACATATTGATACAAAAAAATACTTCTATGAGTTAACGGAAGATGATTTAACGATTGATGGAACTTCCTATTATCGCTATGTTCTCTATGATAATGGTGTAGAACTCCATCCATTTATTGTGGTGGATCGTATTACAGGAGATTTATATCTTTATCATACCGACGGAACGATAGAACCATTCACAAAGTTCCCAATTGATAAAGGAGATGATGTAGTTTCTAATCAGGATACAGAAGTTTCAACCAATCAGGCGCTCTCAATCCTAAAGAAACTTCCAATCGAAAAATTAGGATTACCAAAGGAACTTTCGAAATATACCATCATTGCTGATGAATGGACAACCATGGTCAATACAGATTCCTGTTATTGTTTTAATGTCTTTGAAAATGGAGAAAATGGTCAGTTAGTAGCATTATACTACGTATCCACTACTGGAACAGCGGTTTATACATTTGATGAAGAAAACGGAGAATTTATCCGTTGCGATTAAGGATTTATTGACTATTAAAAGAGTTGTGAAAAAACAGCAAAATGAGCAACGAGGAGAGAGGCGTGGAATCATATTAGATTTTGGCTAAGGATGTAAGAAAGGGAAAGGCAGCCAAGATCTAATATGATTCTAAGTCTCTCTTCTTGTTGTTGTTCATTTTGCTGCTTTTCACAGCCTCCCCTTTTTATAATCCGATAGCAAGAAAAAATGCTCGAATTCTGCGCTTATCTAGGTAGATCAGGAGGGGGATTCTGTCTTGAAAATAAAGGGGGAAAATGGTATAATTGGTGGAAATAAGTGAGGTTAGGTGAGATCGTGAAAGAAAAAATAGAACAAATGGCAAAGGGAATATTTGAGTATGAACATCCAAAAATACTTCTGTCTGAAGAGGCTATTGAAATAGTAGTAGAAACAGGAAGTACATATCAGGGGTCATTTAGTATACGTAATAGTGCGAACAGCCGAATGAAGGGAGTGGTGTATTCCTCTTCCCGATTGCTCCGCGTAGAAACAGAAAAGTTTATCGGAGCCATGAATATCATCCGGTATCATTATAGCGCTGATTATTTGGATGCAGGAGATGAATTTCGGGAGGAAATCAGTATTATTACGGACTGTGGTGAGATTACGATTCCTGTTCACATTACGATTGAAGCACCTTATTGTGACACTTCCTTGGGAAAAATCAAAGATTTATTTCAATTCACTAACCTTGCAAAAACCAATTGGACGGAAGCAAAACAAGTATTTAAATCGGAAAAATTTGAAAAAGTTCTAGAGTATTACGACAAACAGAACTTGAACTTATACAAAAGTTTGATTAAAAGCAGTTCGGTATCACAAGCCTTGGATGAGTTTTTAGTTGCTACACATAAAAAGAATGCAATTACGATTCATGTAGATAAGACAGAGGTAGAGTATGAAGCAGGCCCATATAATTTCATGGATAAACTGACCATAACCAAGGCAGGCTGGGGATATGGAGAAATTAGAATTACCTCAGACCAAAGTTTTATCGAGTTAGAACGTAAGATGTTATGGACGGATAACTTTATCAATAATAAGTATGAAGTTAACTTTATAATTAAAGCTGAGGGGATGAAGGAAGGTCTTCATCGGGCAGTGATTCGAATTGAAACAGTATCAACTCTGTTGAAGGTCAATGTCAGCGTCAGATGCACAAGAGCACATGGAATTGAACGGGTGAAGAAAAGAAAGATTGCGCAGATTCAATGTAAATTAGCTAAGAACTATATGGATTTTCGTTTGAATCGAATTCCGCTATCAAAGTATATCTCCGAAGCTGAACAGTTATTGCATCGTTTATTAAGCTATGACAATGAACTAGTTCCTTATTTAATCTATCAGTTGCATATTCAGATGCTTTCGGGAAAAGAGAATACCGTTGCAACGTCTCTATTTGCATTTGAAGAAAAGTATGATAATTTGGAAACAACGGATCCAATGTCATATGGTTTATTGTTATATTTAAAGACTTTACAAAGTCAGTCTACGTTGGATGCAAAGACAGCATATCTAAAAATCAAGGATATTTTTCAGCATCATCCAAAGGAAGTGTTATTATTCTGGTGTCTACTCTATCTAAATCCGCAATATGAGCGAGACCATCAAGGAAAATATCAGGATATCAAAGAGCAATGGGAAAATGGATTACGTAGTCCATTTTTGCTTTATGAAGCAGCTATCTTATTGTTGGAGGAACCAACACGATTAAGATCGATGGATGGGTTTGAACGCCAGCTCATCATCTTTATGATTCGACAAAAGATATTGTCCAAAGAGATTGCTTTGATGGTAGCTTATCTGATTGGAAAAGAGAAGGGATATTATAAGCTTAACTTGCTGATCTTACAGTCGATGTATGAAGAATTTAAGTCAAAAGAAATCTTACAATGCATATTAAGTCTTTTGATTCGAAACCATATTGGATTGACAAAATATCATGATTACTTTGCAGAAGGAATTAGGGAGCAGCTTCGTGTAACGGAATTGCCAGAGTACTATATTTATTCGATGAATGAAGCGGAGTATGTACCACTTCATCCAGCAGTATTAACCTACTTCAACTTTAATAATTGTTTGCCGGAAAAGAAAAAGGCTTTCTATTATTGTTGTATGTTGGAAAATGCCAAGACGAATCCGGATATCCTCATTCAGCATCGAGATGAAATCATAGAATTTATGAAACAGCAGATGGTACGAAAAAATATAAGTAATCATCTTGCTGTTCTTTGTGATGCATTGATTACGGAAGAAGTCATTGAGAAGTCATTCGCAAACCAGCTTCCTGAACTGTCATTTCTTTACGAATTAGACTGCCCGAATGATAAGATAAAGGCTGTTGCAGTATGTCATCAGGAAATCAAAAGTGAGGAAATCGTTCCTGTTGTTAATAATAAAGCATATATTCATTTGCTTACAGATAATGCACAGATTGTATTGATCGATACGAACAATCAGAGATTTTATATCACAATCGGTTATTCTATTCGCAAGATGGCTCACTTGGAGAAATTCTATGATAAGATGATGTCTATGGCACCAGAGAATGCGAAGCTTTTGATTGCACTGGCAGGGAAGGCCCAATATTATCAGAAGTTTGATGAGCAGGCAGTTGAGTTACGTAAAAAAGTTGCTTTGCTACCAGAATTGACGCAAGAGTATCGTAAAGATTTTATCCAGACGTTGATTCATTATTATTATGATAACTTTGAAGGAGAAATCCTGGAAAGCTATCTGATGAAAATTGATTTACAGTCCTTTGATCGAAGTGCACGCAGTAAATTAATTGAATTTATGATCGTTCGCGATTTATATAATATCGCGCTGAAAGCAATGTCAGAGCTTGGATATGAGGGAATAGAGATAAAACGTCTGTTAAAGCTTTGTTCTCGACTGATCACCAATGCAGACGGGAACCTTGAGTATATTGATATCTTAGTCGAAATAGCTCATTATGTATTCTTGAATGGAAGATATGATGTTCCAACCCTCGAATATCTGAACAAATACTTTAATGGTACAACAGCTGCCATGTATGATCTATGGAAGTGTTCCAAAGAGAATAATTTGGATGTATCCGACTTAGAAGAGCGTTTGCTTGGACAAATGCTGTTTGCAGAAAGTTATATGAGTGATGCCAAGGCAGTATTTATGAGTTATTACAATGGAGGATGTAATCATAAATTAATTCGTGCATTTTTATCTTATTATGCCTATAAATACATTGTATTTGATCGCATTGCAGATGCGGAAATCTTTACGGTAATCCGACATGAGTTAAATTATGATGAAAATGAAATTGCACTCCAGGCTTATTTAAAATATCAATCGACGCAGGAACATCTCACAGAAAGCGAGATCAACTTTATTGATTACCATCTAAAGAGGTTTGAGCAAAAACAGCTTTTACTTCCGTTTTGTCAGGATTTTAGAAAAAATATGCGAATTCCTCAGAATATGTATGATAAATATTATGTCGAGTACCGTTGTAATCCACAAACAAAAGTCATGATTCATTATAGTTTAGATGAAGATGGTGAGAATACAGAGTTTACCACAGAAGAAATGGTAAACATGTACTACGGCATTTTCGTAAAAGAATTTACCTTATTTCGTAATGAGACCTTGCAATACTATATCTCTGAAATAGTAGAGGATAACGAGACGATTACGGAGAGCCAAACGATTACAATTGAACCAGATACTGAGAGTTATGAAGAAGATAATTATTACCGGATCAATCATATCATCGAAGCAAGAGATATGAATGATGATGCAACATTGAATCGACTGTTAGAATCGTATGCCAATATTGATCACTATATTTCAACAATGTTTCATCCAATTTAAAAGGAAGTGAGGTGGTAATGATGGGGGAAAATAAAACTCTATATTTAGGAATCGAGCTGGCCAATGAATTTACACAGGTTAGTTTTTATCAAGCTCAGACAAATGAAGCTTTAAGTATTACAATGGGGATGGATGTGACAAACCCATTAGTGCCAACTTGCTTATTTATAAAAGAGAGCACAAAAGAATGGACATTTGGAGAAGATGCAGTACGTTTGCAAGGACAAGAAGAAGGATTGTATATAGATTATCTAGTTTCCAAAATAGTTCAAGATGAAAGTGTACAGGTATATCAGACGGTTTATACACCAACGATGCTTATTTCAAAGTACTTCAAAAAGGTATTAGGATATATTCGACAACATTATCTTAATACTTCGATTGCAAAGATTGTAATCACACTAGAAGATACTTCACCGAAAGTATGTGATACAATTTATTCTGCACTTCATATGTTAGGTTTAGAAAAAGACAGAGTCATGGTTCTAACCAAGGTCCAGTGTTTTATGTACTATATTCTAAGTCAGAAACAGGAATTATGGGTAAATGATGTAGGTTTATTTCAGTTTGATGAAAACGGAATGTACTACTATCGGCTTACAGTAAATCGCAACAATTCGCCTATGCCTGTAATTGTAGATAAAATTGATCTATCGAAAGAGTTATCACAGGAGATGTTGGAACAAGAAGGCGTAATACGATTTACACAGCGATTTGAAAATATAACAAATCAACTGTTATTTAAGCGCTTAACAACCTCTCTTTTCTTTACGGGAAAAGGATTTGCAGAAAATTGGATTGACAATACATTAAAGAAACTTTGTGTGGGAAGAAGAGTCTTTAAGGGGCAGAATCTATATACAAAAGGTGCTTGTTATGCAGCGAATGCAATCGCTCACAATGAGTTAAATGATTATCTGCTCCTAAGTGATGATATGATCACATCTACGATTTCTCTTAGATTGTATCAGGATGCAAAAGAAATTGATTATCCATTAGTACAGGCAGGAACCTTATGGTGGCAGGTCAATGAGAGCATAACAGTAATCTTGGATTCTACAAAGGATTTGGAGTTCACCGTGAAAAATCTATTAAAGAGAGAGCCAATCAAGGAAATTTTCCATATTGATAACTTAATGGAACGAGAGAATAAGACGATTCGTCTTTCCATTCAATTGCATTTTGTAGACCGGGATTCTGCTGTGATCACGGTAAGAGACATCGGATTTGGACAGTTCTATGAGACTACGTACCGTATCTGGGAACAGATACTTTCATTATAAAATATACAATGGAGGGGCAATATGGGAAAATTAATTCTTTGTACCGGAAAAACGGCGGGAAAACCATATATATTTAAGGCTACCGGCACGAAGATCTATACAATGGAAGAACTGTGTTATTATATCTACCATAATGTTGAAACCATTAGCGAGGACCTATTTCGATTAGAATTAATTGACTTTATACGAAATGAATTAGGGCTTACGGAACGGGCAGATTATCTTGAAGATCTGGTAAAAAAAAGAGTGGGGATCAAGGACTTAGTCGTTAGTATTTTCTGTAGTGCAGATTACTATGATAAGAATGAAATCAATCACTTATTAACAGAAATTGATGTATTGTATCGTATGAATCCTGCTCAGAGGAAAAAAAGACAGGCTGATTACTGCATGCGTTATGGTCAGTGGAAAGAGGCTATGCGTCAATACCGTAATATACTAAATGGGAAAGAATTTATGGAACTCACGGGAGAGGAATACGGCGATATTCTTCACAATATTGGCGTTCTTGAGGCAAGAAACGGAGCATTTCTTGTGGCATCCGATAAATTTAGAGAAGCGTATGAACGAAATCATAGAGAAGAATCTTTAAAACAGTATTTATATGCATTAAAAGCCAGTGAACATCAGGAGAACTTTGAACGTGAAGTTAGGATGTATGTGGGAACTCGAGAACTCTTAGCCTCCATCGAAGAGGAACTGTTTCGTATGCAGGAGAGCAGTGAATATACATCAATGAATGCAGAAGTAAAGCATTTGGAAGAACTTAAAGAAAAGGGAAAAATGCAGGAGTACTATGAACAGGTAGATCATCTACTAAAACGAATAAAAGACAAATATCGATTGAATAGTTTATAACAGAAAGTAGGAAATCATGGGAATATTCTCATTTCGTAAGAAAAAAGAAAAGAGAAAGACGAAAGAAGTTAGTTTTGAACAGATGACGGTAGAGCAGGCTCTGCAAAAGTATTCAAAGCAAAGCGAGGAAACCAAAGAGGATGTTCTTGCGTTAGCAACAGAAAACTGTGAACAGATCGCCGAGATTCGACGTCAACTAGAGGAAGCAAAAATGGAATATGAGGCGGTAACGTCTTATTTATCAGATATCCAAAAAATTGATCAGATTCCTTTGGATCAGCGGGGAGCAATTGAAGAAGCTGCAGAAGAGATTGTAAAATCGGAAGTCGAGCAGAAAAAATATAAGTTGCAGAATAAGACCATCTCAGAATTACAATACCATAATATGGCGCAATTTGAAGATGATATCGAAAGAGAACTTCCTAAATTGAAAGAGCAGGAAGCGTATCAGCTTCTTGTAAAAGAAGATTTACGTCAGCTTGAAGGAGAAAAAGGAGTTCAGCGGTATGAAATTGAGAAAGCATTAGCTAAAAAAGACTTCTTAAAGAAATTATCGATTGGAAGCCTGATTCTTGTTTTTAGTATCTTTTTTGTATTGATTCTATTAGAGAATTCGACAGGGTCTGATTTAATGTTGCCATTTTTTCTTTCAGGTATCTTGGCGTTAGGATTAATCTTTTATATTGTGCTAGAAGAACGTCGAAGTATAGTTGCACTTCGTACTGCGGAAAAGAAACTTAATCGTGCGATTGTACTGCTTAATAAAGTAAAGATAAAATATGTGAACTGTACGGCAAGTATTGATTATGCCTATGAGAAATACCATGTCAATGGATACCAGGATTTAGCTTATCAATTTCAGGAATATAAGAAAATGAAAGAGCGTATGGCACAGATCGAGAAGAGCAATGAGCAATCGAAGTATTATCAGGGAATTTTGATTAAGGAACTTCGTAAGTTTAAGGTAGTAGATGCTGAAAGCTGGTGTTATCAGGCAGAAGCATTGTTGGATAAAAAGGAGATGGTGGAGGTACGCCATCGTCTTAATGTACGTCGCCAAAAGATCCGAGAGCAAGTGGATTTCAATACGAATCAGTTAGATAAAGCAAGAAATGCACTAATGAGCTTAAGAAGCAGACATCCAGAATATGAAGGAGAAATCAAAGCAATTATGCTATAAATGTGTCTCTGAAAGAAAGATGGGAGTATAGGTATGAGTTTTCTAAGACGAGGTGTACATTTCTTACGTAATAATCATAATAAATCATTGTCCATTTATGCGTTTCTATTAGCGGGCTGGTATCGTTTTTGTATTTTATGCTTTCCAATGAGGATTACGGAAAAGAAGTTTGGTAAGCGCGGAATCGAATCCCCTCAGGAATTGCCAGAAAATCAGCAGAAATACGGGGAGAAGATTTCTAGGATTGCAAATCGGATCTGTAACCAGACGAAATGGCAGAGTAAGTGTCTGGTTCGTGCAATGGTTGCGCAAAAGCTATTAACACGAAAGCATATCTCCAGTACCTTATATCTTGGGGTTAAGAAAGAGAATGATAAGTTGATTGCACATGCATGGTTACGAACAGGAAGACTTTATTGCACTGGAGGAGATGGTAAGGATTTTACGATCGTAGCAAAGTTTTGTAAGTAATACGATTATAATATATTTTCTTGCCCATAATATTGAATAGATAGGACTGTTGTAAATGGTGTTTACAACAGTCCTTTGTCATGTATTAGAAAACTTTTCGAGGAAATAACAAACACTTCACTTATATTTGCGAAAGGACAATGATATGAAGTATTTTCATGGTAATTCGAAAGTAAATCAGTATTTTGAGGGATGGTATTTTAAACATCAGGATGAGAAGACGACCATTAGTTTTATTCCGGGAATTCAGTATGACAAAAACTGTAGTGCAACAGCATTTATTCAGGTGATCACTCAAAATGAGACATATTATATCTCATATCCAATCTCTAATTTTTATGCAGATACAAAATCTCTGTTTATTCGTATTGGAAAGAATATTTTTTCTGAGCAAGGGATTGCAATAGATATTGATGAAACCGATGTCAATGGGAAAGCGCTTAAGGTAAGAGGAAACTTCTTTTATCAACAGCTAATGCCATTGCCATATAGTATTATGGGACCATTTCGTTTGTGTAATGTTCCATGCAAACATGAGGTCATCAGTATGCGTCATAGGGTAATGGGAGAACTAATGATAAATGATCAACGAATCTGTATGAAACATGGCATTGGATATATCGAATCGGATTATGGTTCCTCATTTCCGAACGACTATTTTTGGACACAGTATAATTGTAGAAAAAGTACAAATCCACAAATTTTTTTATCCGTTGCTACCATACCTTATGGTTGGAAAGAATGGATCGGAACCATCGCAGTCATTAATTACAATCATCGTCAGTATCGATTCGCAACTTATTTAGGAGCTAAGGTACTAATCATTCGAAAAGATCTGGCTATTATCCAACAAGGAAAATATATCTTATTAGTTCATATGACACCAAAGAAGGCCCAAGACTTAAAAGCGCCAGTGCAAGGAACGATGTCAAGGATCATAAGAGAAGAAATCGAGTGTACGATCCGATATGAAATGTATGAAGGACGTAATAAGTTATTCGACTTTACAACAAATCAAGCAAGTATGGAGTATCAGACTAACGGCGTGTAGAAAAATGACTGTATTTTTTGTGAAATCATGCAAGATGAGTCGATAGAACTGTATGGAGTCTTCCATTCGTCAGGTAGAATGTGTGGATTCATTAATTGCAGTTATGGCAGGTTTAATGATCATTCCAGCGGTATTTGAATTTGCTGGCGGAGCACCTGAAACACTTCAGGCTGGACCGTCCCTTATGTTTATCACAATGCCAAAAGTATTTATGAGCATGAGCATGGGACGTATTGTCGGTATTGTTTTCTTTGCTTTAGTATTTTTAGCAGCGTTAACAAGAGCAGTTTCCTTAATGGAGAGTAGTGTATCGACGATTTGTGAGTTAACGAAGATGAAACGTCGTGGCAGCAGTATTATTATGTTCCTGATCATCTTACTGTTAGGTATGCCTTCTTCTCTTGGATTTGGAGTATGGTCTCACATCAAGATTTTAGGTCAGGATATTCTAGACTTCTTTGATTTTGCAACGAACTCCATTATGATGCCAATCGCAGGTATCTGTACATTTATTTTGGTATGGAAGGTTTGTGGAATTAAAGTCGTTACCGATGAGGTAGAATCATCTTCGAAATTTAAACGTAAGAAGGTCTTCTTATTTACATCCAAATATCTTGTGATCGGATTTTTATCTATCATTTTATTATCTTATCTGCACTTAACATTTTCACTTTATAGTACGGATTTGTGTGAATTATATTGGAAGTTTACTTCGAAAGAAAGGGTTGTTGCACAAGTTACAGATGGTTCCATAAATAACACGGGTTCACTTAGTAATTTTTCTAATTACTAAGTGAACCCGTGTTATTTAGGTTTGCTTCATATGAGTGGAAAAAGTAAATATAGCTTAATCATGGAAATTAGATTTAATTAGGTTTGGTGGATATGCATGGTTACGGGTAAATATGAGAGAATCGGGAAAATTACATGCAAATTGGACTAAATCTGTTTCGATGGATACGAATGATTACGGGTAAATTTAAGAAAATCAAGAACTTTACATGTAAATTTCGTTTAGAAGCTAAGCAGAACTCAAAAAATTACAGGTAAATATAAAGATATTACTATTTTTACACGTAAAGTAATTTGAACTTGACATATATCGACATAGTTTCTACCTGTAATTCTTAGAAATCTTGATTTTTTACAGGAGTAGTAATCAATTGGGATGAACAAATCATTACCACGTGCTCTTCTCCACCATAAAAAGAGGAATTCAAAACTCTTTTGTATTTGAAACAAGCCAAACAATGCAGTTGCATCATCTGGCTTGTCGTAATTGTGATGGCAATAAAATTTTCTTTTTATGTTAGATTTTTATAGCACCAGAACCAGTCTTTACATTCCAGTCCTTGTGCTTTTGGATTGCTGTCTCTTTGTACTAATTCATCGTATGTTTTTGGTGGTGGTACCATGACTGGATCACCAGGCATCCAACAAGCCGGTGTAACGACACCGTATTTGTCGGAGGTCTGAAGTGCTTCCAATAACCGCAATATCTCTTTGATACAACGTCCATTCGTTAATGGATAGATTAAGATGGCACGAATCTTTTGATCCGGATCAATAAAGAATACATTACGAACGGTTTCGGTCGAACTGACACTTTCTGCAATCATACCGTACATACGCGAAACATCGCCGGAGCGATCCGCTACAATTGGAAATGGAATCTGTTCTCCAGTTATCATAAAGATTTCATTGACCCATGCCAGATGGGATGGATTACTGTCAATGCTAAGACCAAGCAGTTTGCAGTTCAATTTCTCAAATTCATTGAAATGCTTCGTAAATGCTAAAAATTCTGTTGTACATACGGGGGTGAAATCACCAGGATGGCTAAAGAATACTACCCAGTTTCCTTTGTAATCTGACATACGTATTGGCCCGAAGGTAGTCATGGCAGTAAAATCTGGGGCGATCTGTCCTATGGATACATTCATAGATAAATACCTCGAAAAAACTTCTATTTAATATATGTGGTTGGGCTTGGTCGATATGTGTGAAAATACGGAAGGAAGAGAATCAACAATCGTTTTCATACTTTTTACGCGTGCACAATGATAGGCAATGGGAAAAAGAAATTGATGAAAAGTGATTAATAATGGTATAATATTACATATCAATAAAGCGATTATGACAAACTTATAGAAATGTGGGGATGCAAAGTTTGAAGTCTAAAGAAGGGCAATGTCTCTTATGACCGTTCGGCTGAAAAGTACTATTAAATTAAGTATGTATTGGAGTTACTTTAATGAAATATAAAATATGTCGTGAGGATGAAAAAGTTTTATCGTTAGTAGGACTTTTCTTCAGTATAATTTCAATGATCAAAATTAAGGTAAATATGAGAGGTGAAAAGATGAGCTTTCTTAGTACCAATAAAAAATTAATTAAATGTGAAATCTGTCTTGTTTTTATGCTTATACTTATGACAGTATTAAGTTTTTTATTAGGAAAGAATATGTTGAATCTTTCTGGCGTAATTTTAAGATTTATATCGAAATGTTTTATAATAACACTAAGTCTATTTATTAATACAAGCATTGTAATTTGCATTAATACAATTAGAAATGGTGTTAAACAAGATATTTTAGGAAAGTATAATATAAAAAAGTGTAATTTAATCTTATTGGTATTCTTAATATTTGTTTTTTTCATATTTGCATATAGTTTATATACCAGAAAAACATTTTATTTTTGGGATTATGCAAACTATTATAAAATACAAAATAATACCTCTCATTATATCAATAACTGTACAGATACATTTAGTATTGTAAAGTATATTATAAATTCAATTCATAATGATAATTATAATAATTTCTTATGTGTTATGCTAGAATGTTTAGTTGAAATATTACCTAGTACGGGAGTGGAGTCATACATTTTTATATATATGCTAATTGGTATTCTTCCAGTAATCTATGTAATATATTTATTTGTTTTGAAATTGTTTTCACTGTTGAATGTAAAAAGGCCTTATATAAGTTTGATCTTATGTTTAGCAGGAGTCTGTTTTTGCCCACTATTTTACAATTCTGCTATACTTGGACAGCCAGATGTAATGGGAATTATATTTATATTCATTATTTTTGGTTTACTCATAGACTATTCTTTTGAGAAGATTGACATTGGCAGGTTAGTATGTCTCTTTATTTCAACACTATATTTAATTATAGTGAGAAGATGGTATATGTTTTTAGTAATTGGTTTTTATGCTTCTTATTTTGTTATGTTAATGATAAAAGTGATATTATTAAAAGATAAAAGTCTAAGAAAAAATATTATAAAAAATGTATTTATATTTGGTTTAATAAGTTTAGTTCTAATTTGTATAATGCTTTTACCTTTATTTGTAAAGATAATGAAATACAGTTATGCAACAAATTATGCATTTTATAACAAGGGTGGACTCGTATATGAAATAAAACATCAAAAGACATTCTTGGGATGGTTTTATACGTGGCTGGTTATTTTAGGAATAGTCATAGGACTAGTTAATAGAAAAACTAGGAACATAACTGCTATGATGTTTATGAGCTTGTGTTTTACTACTATACTTTTTACGAGAATTCAAAATATGGCAACTCATCACAGCTATTTGTTATTAGTAGAGTATTTTGTAATTATCTTTGTTCTAATTATTAATATTATGGAGTTTAGTTTCACAACTCAAAGACTAAGATTATTTAATAAATTTGACATCATATATTGTTCTAAGTATCTTATATTTGACGTTTTATTTGTACTATTTTCATCAACAATAACTTTATCAATACAAGGTAATTGTAAATCAAAAGTTTTCAGCAGTATTTCATTAAAACCAGTACATCGTACCGATTATTGGGATATTCTTAAAGTATATGACTTTATTCAGAAAAATGTAGATGATGGTGAAGTTGCTTACATAATTGCATCTAGTGGAACCATAAATGCCGAGATATTTAGAAATGCAAAGTTGCCAGCAGTGACTAATAAGATTACTTCTGGATGCTCACCGTCTGGTACAGGTAAATTTGATGTTAATTTTTTTGAAGCAAAATATATAATAACGTGTAATCCATTTGAAGATTTAGTGAGAGATGAAGATTCGATTACTAAAAAATTAAGTCAAATATTAGATGAAATGATTGCGTTAAATCGAGTCGAGCTTGTTGAGAGTTTTGAGACAAAGACGGGACATAATTTTTATATTTATGAACGTGTTGGAGGTTTTAACATAGAAGATGTGTATCTAGCACAAGAGCACTTAGCTGATGAGATAAAGAATTATCCAAGCAGTTATGCAGAAGTTTTTGATAATTATATTCAAAAGATGAGCAAAAAATAATATGGAACAACTTCATGACTGCTAGGACAACCAATTAATCAATTTTTGGGGCTTGTAAATCTAAGTAGTGTCTGCTGATTAATATAAAAAACAGCATCAAACCTTTGATTTCTCTGACTTTCTCACTCATGAGTGGTATAATATAAGTGCACGGTTTATGAAGATATTAAAACTTTTTTCGTGCAGTTTTCCATAGAAAAGTACCTTTTTAGGAGTGAAAAATTCAATGTACAAATATACCGATAATACACAAAG
>JAQXNU010000278.1 GCA_029098165.1 Clostridiales bacterium | reverse complement strand
CAGACATTACCTCGCTCTATAATATCAAAGAATTAGGTGCTACGTTATCAATCATCTCTCCGGCATTATTATTAACAGCGCAGGCAGCTCCTGAGATTTATGAGACCATAGAAAAACTTATGCTTGAAATTTCTGAAGAATATCAGACCGATGCACCACTGAGCGAAGCAGCGATTTATATGAAACTAATTCAAGTTTTCGTTTTGATTGGACGTAGTTATTCATTTAGTAATCAACCTTTTCAGGTTAATTCAAGCAAACAGCGTGCTTATACGGAGCACTTTTTATTTATTTGTGATTATATCAACGAACATTTCAATGAAGGGTTAACCCTTGACTACATAGCCAATTTATCTGGTTTCAGCAAATATCACTTCAGTAGATTATTTAAACAGTTTACTAACGTTTCGTTCTATAAATATCTGAATCGGAAACGAATTGAAAATGCTGAAAAATTGTTGGTAGCTCAAGACATCTCCATTACTGATGTCGCATTACAGTGTGGTTTTTCTAACCTTTCCACTTTTATACGAATGTTTAAGATTATTAAGAACTGTACTCCAACGGAATTTAAAGCTATGTTTACCTCATAATCAATGGGAGTAAATTAAAACATAAGGCTGTTGTACACTACACTTGAAATGATTCATTTCAAAGATGTAGAATGCAACAGCCTTATGTTACTGTTCTATATACAAAATAATCGTCCCGTCTCGTTCTCTTACTTATGTCTATAAAAACTTCAATAAATTCAATCCAATTTCTTCACTAAATTCACGTTCCACAGTACCATCTAGAACCTGAATCACCATTTCACAAGTCGCACTAACAACTGCTTTATTTAAATGGCCACCAATTACATTGCCCTTGTCATCTCCTGCACTCATATGAAGATGTGCATAATACTCACCTTTCATGGTCGTGATCGTTCCAGTTAAAGATACAATCTCATAGTCCCCATGAAACTCATTGGCATGATATACTTTTTCTTTTGTCTCAAAAACACCAACGGTTATATCATTAACTGCACCTAATGCGTTGACATTTGCCAATGTAATTGATTCTTTTAATGCAATCTGCTTCATGCTTTCTAAGATTTCTTCCCCATGGTCGATTCTTGCTATAATTGTGTTATTAAATCTACGATAATCCATACAACTTCTCTCCTTAGAATTCAATATCACTATTATAACGGATGAAAATCGAATCGTCTAGTTTGGAATATTCTCTTATACCCTCGGATCTTACTTCATAAATACGAATTCCTGTAATTCGAATAACTGTCTGTCTTTGAACATATAAGCAAATTCTCCAGAGCAGCAATCTTCGGCTACGAAGTAGAGCGCATGTCTTCCAGTTACACTCTTAACTCTTGTTCTGACAATGCTGTTTCCATCATTGGTTACTTCAAAGTATCCAATCTCTTCTCCATTCACATCATCATCCAACATAATCTTAACTTTTGCATAAGAGCCCATGGATTGAATCTTGGCTGCAAATTTCATTGTCTTACTAGAAAAGTCTTCGCCAAAATCAAAATACTTGTAACCAATGACCGCTCCATTTTTAATGTTTGTAACAACTCTTGTAAAGGTATCTTTCTCTGTGATGAAACAATCATTCTTTAAAATACAAGCAATATCTGCTGGTACTGGATGATATGGTGATAACGATTTTTCGAATCCTAAGGAAGTAGGCTCTACCTGAGGGATAGTTCCGTCCGGAAGGATTGTAATCGGTTCCACACAACCTCTTCTGGAGAAGATGGAACCATTCGTCATTCTATGATAGAAAATGTACCACTGATCTTTAATCTTCATGATCGAACCATGATTGTTTCCACCTGGGTAATCAGCTCCGCTATCAATGATGATTCCCTGATATTTAAATGGTCCTAAAGGTGACTTACTTGTTGCATAAACCAACTGACTACATACCGTATTCGAATAGATTAAATAGTAAGTATCTCCAATCTTACGAGGAGAACATGCTTCGAAGAACTTGAATGGTTCTTCTTTTGGAATGATATCATCCACATACGTACTGTCAATTACTTCATACATGTTGTCAGCATTTAATTCAGCTGCAAAGGATTTCAAAAATCCACAGTATATGTACACTCTACCATCATCGTCCACAAGAACACCTGGGTCGATGAAAATACCATTGTCGCAATAGTCCTCTTTACGGTCTTCTGGTTTCTGATATTTGTACTGACTTAATAATTTAAAAGGTCCTTCTGGACGATCCGCTACTGCCACACAACCTTTCGTCTCTTTGATGTAAGCATATAAATAATATTTTCCGTCTTTCTCCACAACATCTGGAGCAAACAATTCATTGTTCTGTGTAGTCCAATCGGTATCGGATGGATGATCCTCATCTTCGTACGTATGAAAAATATCACCATGACACTTCCAGTTATTTAAATCATCAACAGAGGCTGACCATACCTTTAATTTTGTGTCGCAAAATTTATGAGAACCAGCACAATCCTGGGATCCGTAAATGTAAACACGATCTCCAAACACTCTTGGTTCTCCATCTGGGATATACTCCCACAGTGGTAAATATGGATTTGGCATATTAGTTTACTCCCTATACTAATTGATTTAGATTTTAGCAAGCAGAATCTGCTGCTTGCTTTTTGTTAGAAAATCCCCGCCATTAAGGTATTATTAACGACGGGGATACTTCTATTCCTCCTTAGTTAGCGAAACAGCGAACTGCCTCATAAACGTAGGATTCTATTTATAAAGTTCAACTAACTTCATTAAGTGTTCGTAACGAGCCTTTGCAGCCTCTTCAGACTTAGCAAATAACTTCTCGGCACGATCTGGGAAGGAACGAGCTAATCTTGAGTAACGAGTTTCGTTATTTAAGAATTCCTGATATGTTCCATCACCTGGTTTCGATGTCAATGTGAATGGGTTCTTGCCTTCTGCCTTTAATGCAGGGTTGAAGGAGAATAAGTTCCAGTAACCAGCAGCAACTGCTTTCTTCATTTCATCCTGGCAATGGTTCATACCGCCCTTAACTCCGTGAAGTTCACATGGAGCATAACCAATGATTAAGGATGGTCCGTTGTAAGCTTCTGCTTCAGCTAATACTTTAACTGTCTGTGCTGGGTTAGCACCAAGAGCAATCTGTGCTACATAAACGTAACCATAGCTCATAGCGATTTCAGCAAGACTCTTCTTACCAACTTCCTTACCTGCTGCAGCGAACTGACAAACTTCACCGATGTTAGAAGCCTTAGATGCCTGTCCACCTGTATTAGAGTACATTTCAGTATCGAATACCATAACGTTTACGTTTTCACCAGAAGCAAGAACGTGGTCTAAACCGCCGAATCCGATATCATATGCCCAACCGTCACCACCGAAGATCCATACGGACTTCTTAGCAAGATATTGTTTCTTCTCAAGAACTTCAGCAGCATCTGGACAACCATTAGCAGCAGCAGCTTCAACAAATGGAAGTAATGCTTTTACAGCAGCTGTATTCTGTCTAGTGTCATCCTTTGTAGCCATGAATGCATCATATGCAGCTTTGAACTCAGCAGAAGCTTTATCAGAAGTAGCGCATGCAGTTAATTTAGCAATTGCTTGATCTCTTAAAGTCTTCTGTCCAAGATACATACCGAAACCATGTTCTGCATTATCTTCGAATAATGAGTTTGCCCAAGCTGGACCCTGTAAAGAATCCTTATTTACTGTATATGGGCTTGTTGCAGCTGGACCACCCCAGATGGAAGAACATCCAGTAGCATTAGAGATGTACATCTGCTCACCAAATAACTGAGTTACTAAACGAGCATAAGATGTTTCAGCACATCCTGCACAGCTTCCTGAGAACTCAAGAAGTGGCTGATTGAACTGAGATCCCTTAACCGTTGTATCAGCTGGCATACCAGGTTTCTTACCAACGTTAGCAACTAAGTAATCGAAGACTGGTTGCATATCGTCTTGAGATTCCTGTGGAACCATCTTGATTGCCTTAGTAGGAACTGGACAAACTGTAATACATTCTCCACAACCCATACAGTCAAGTGGAGAAACGCTCATTGTATATTTATATTCGCCAGCCTTTGGTTTCATATCAGCAAGCTTGATGTTAGAAGGAGCAGCAGCTACTTCTTCAGCGCTTAACATGAATGGACGGATTGTTGCATGTGAACATACGAATGCACAGTTGTTACACTGGATACAGCTTTCTGGATCCCATTCAGGAACAGATACAGCAGTACCACGTTTCTCATATGCAGCAGCACCAGTCTCGAATTGACCATCTGCACAATCAACAAATGCAGATACAGGAAGGCTATCACCATCCATTAATCCGATTGGGTTAAGAAGTTCTTCTACCATCTTAACTGTAGCAGGACGACCAGTTAATTTAGCAGCAGGAGCATCAGGTTCTGGATTTGACCAGCTAGCAGGTACTTCTACTTTATGAAGTGCATCTAAACCAGCATCGATTGCTTTGTAGTTCATTTCTACCACTGCATCGCCCTTTTTACCATAGGACTTCTTAGCAGCAGCTTTCATGAAGCTGATTGCATCATCGATTGGCATTACGTTTGCTAATTTGAAGAATGCAGATTGAAGAATTGTGTTCGTACGTTTACCCATACCAATTTCAATTGCTTTGTCAATTGCATTGATCGTATATACTTGAATGTTATTGTCAGCTATGTATTTCTTAGCAGCAGCATTTAATTTTGTCTCTAATTCAGCGTCATCCCACTGGCAGTTGATCATAAAGATTCCGCCTGGTTTAACATCCTGAACCATCTTGTAGCCTTTTACAATGTAAGCTGGCTGATGACATGCTACAAAGTCAGCTTGATTGATGTAGTATGGGCTCTTAATTGGTTTATCACCGAAACGTAAGTGGGAGATTGTAATACCACCTGTTTTCTTAGAGTCATACTGGAAGTAAGCTTGGATATATTTATC
>JAQXNU010000277.1 GCA_029098165.1 Clostridiales bacterium | reverse complement strand
GCAATCGTCTCATATTTTTGGATATTTGTCTTAATCGTACCATTTTCATTTAAAAAACGGAAAATGTCGTTGTTACACTCTTCGATTTCTTTCGATAAGTTTATGATGCGTTGTTTGATCAAATCAGTTGCCTCAGTAGCTTTCGTCTTTTCTTGCTCTAACGCTTCTAATTTATCTTCTACATTCTTCTTTTCTATGCGATACTTCTCTAATTCTTTCTCACGTTCAGCAACGTTCTTTAATAAAGCATCGATTCTGCTCGTAAACTGAGAATCATTTAAGTTGATGGAAGCAATCTGTTCCTGTAAAACTTTGATCTCACCATCCATCTTCTCAATCGTAACTTGTAGATCACCCTTTTGTACACGAGCGGCCTCAAGTTCCTGAGTTAGATTTTCTAATTCGACCTCTAACTTATCGTATTCTACTTTGGTAACTTCAAAATCCTTCTTTGTCATGGCAAGGTCATCATTAACGATAGACAATTTGTTATCTACCTCAAGCTTTGCCTGCTCATTCCTCGAATATTCCAATAAGAATTGATTTACTTCGACATTTTTCAAATTCTCTTTTAATGCCAAGTATTCCTTTGCGACCTCAGCCTGCTTCTCCAAAGGACCGATCTGACGTTCAATCTCACTGATAATGTCAGTAACACGAGAAAGATTTAAACGTTCCTGCTCTAATTCTTTCTCAGCGATATATTTACGTTTCTTAAATTTAACGATACCAGCAGCTTCATCGAACAATTCTCGACGGTCTTCTGGCTTTCCACTTAAGATTTTATCAATCTGGCCCTGTCCGATAATGGAATAACCCTCTTTACCGATACCAGTATCAAAGAATAACTCCTGTACGTCACGTAAACGACAGTTTGTTCCATTGATCATGTATTCGCTCTCACCAGAACGATAGACACGACGCGAAACGGTTACTTCTTCGTAGTCGATTGGCAGCTTATGATCGGAATTGTCTAGTGTGATCGCAACATAAGCAAATCCAAGCGACTTACGCATCTGGGTTCCAGAGAAAATAACATCCTGCATATTGGCACCACGGAGCTGCTTCGCACTCTGCTCACCAAGTACCCAGCGAACCGCATCGGCAACGTTACTCTTACCAGAACCATTTGGTCCTACGATACCAGTAATCCCGTTATTGAATTGAAATGTAATCTTATTGGCAAATGATTTAAACCCATGCACTTCAATACTTTTTAAATACATCGAATTCCCCTTTTTATGAAATTGGTTTTAACTTTTTTGATCTTTACGCAATTTAAGGATTGAACGATAAGCAGCTTCCTGTTCGGCAGCTTTCTTTGTTCTTCCACTCCCCTGTTCTAGGACAAGCGTATCCATCTTAGCAAGTACTGTAAATTTCTTATTATGATCTGGTCCTACTTCTTCTAAGAGTTCATAAGTTAAACGCTCTTTATATTCACTTTGCACAATCTCTTGTAAGATAGTCTTGCTATCATAAAAGAGCTTTTTATGCTCAATATCAGCCAGAATGTGTTTGCTGATAAACTCTTTTGCATTAGCAAAACCACCGTCAATATAGATAGCTCCAATTACGGCTTCTAACGCATCAGAAAGGATAGAATCACGTTCACGTCCACCCGTAGCATCTTCCCCTTTGCCAAGATAAATAAATCTGCCAAGGTCTAAATCCTTTGCACACAATGCTAACGTAGGTTCGCAAACCATACTTGCTCTCTGCTTTGTTAAATCCCCCTCAGGCTTATCTTGATACGTTTCATATAACCACTCACTCGTTGTTAGCTCTAAAACTGCATCTCCTAAAAATTCTAAACGTTCATTGTTTGCCAGCTTATTCAATCTTTTTTCATTAGCAAAAGAGCTATGAGTCAACGCCTGACGTAAAATCTCCTTCTTCGTAAACGTATATCCAATAACCTGTTCAAACATCATTAAACGCCTTGTTCCTAATGCCTCACTCATAATTTCCCTCCTATGCAGTCCGGCCTTCTTTCCCCATCCTGCTAATAAAACGTATAACCTACGCTTTCGCGCTCCTTATCATAATCTTCGTATCCACGAAAATTTTTATGCATCCCCTGCCACCCGACAAAGAGATATATTCCTCTATTCACACTCCCTGAACTCTCTTCCCTTCCTCCGAAGAACGTCCACCCTCATGCGAAACTTTTTATACCTACTACTCAAACTTTTTTTTGCATCTCCGAAGAACAGCAAACCTTTTTTTCCTCTCCGAAGAACAGTCAAAAGTTCGATACCCTTGAGAGTTTTCATTTTGCACTCACAAAATATAAGCATTGTTATTTTGTACTTCAGCACCCAAAATGACAGGCAAATACAAAAGGGGTGCTGCCAAGCAGCACCCCAAAAAAAGTTTTAGTTTAATGCGTTCTTGATTTGCTCAACTGCATCTGCTACAGTAACGATGTTTTCTGCTTCTTCGTTAGGAATTTCAATATCGAATTCTTCTTCGATTCCCATAATGATCTGGAATACATCTAAGCTGTCAGCTCCTAAATCATCAACAAATGTTGTCTCCATTTTAATTTCTTCTGGATCAATGTTTAATACTTCACCAATAATTTTTTGTAATTTTTCAAATTCCATAATATTCACCTTTCCCTTTTCAAGTTAATTCTGAGTATCTAATAGGCTTCCCTATATTATACACGAATCATGAGAAATTCTTTTATGATTTTTCATGATTCTTCGCGACTAGCCCACTTTAGAGCATACAATACTTGTCTGATTCTCTCTTTCCATGGTTCGCATCGTATGTGAAAATCAATTATTTTCACACTATTCCACACTTAGAATATTTGCTTTAATTTTGCCATTAATATCATTTTCTTTGAATGCAATACATTGAATGATTGAGTTCTTAATTTCAACTGCCATCGAGCTGCCATGACTCTTAACTACCAAACCGTTAAGTCCTAACATAGGGGCTCCTCCGTATTGTGACAAGTCAAAATCCTTGAGTGTACGCTTTAACGCCGGTTTTACCAAAGCCGCACCAACTGTGCTAATTGCTGTACTTGTTAATCCCGTTTTTATTTTCTTCACTAAAGCAGTAGATAAACCTTCATATAGTTTGAGAATTACATTGCCAACAAATGCTTCACAGAGAATGATATCTGCTGCTCCATTTGGTATCTCTCTTGCTTCCACGCTTCCAATAAAATTAATGTCATTGCAATTTTTAAGCAATGGAAATGTTTCTTTGACAAGCATATTCCCTTTTTCTTCTTCAGCCCCAATGTTTACAATTCCAACTCTAGGGTTCTTTATTCCAACTACGTTTTCCATATAAACGGATCCCATTTTCGCAAACTGAACTAAATGAGATGGTCTCGCATCTACGTTAGCCCCACAGTCTACAAGTAATGAAATTCCATTCATAGTTGGTATCAATGGTGCTAATGGTGGTCGTTCGATTCCTTTTATACGTCCAACGATCAATTGAGCTCCAACCAACACAGCTCCAGTGCTTCCTGCAGAAACAAATGCATCTGCTTCTCCACTCTTCACTAAATTAAGGGCAACTACGATGGAAGAATCCTTTTTCTTGCGAATTGCCATTACTGGTGCTTCGTCATTCGTAATGACTTCGCTCGCATTCACTACATGTATACGCGCTTTGTCATAGGAATATTTTGAAAGTTCTTCAAAAAGAACTTTTTCCTGTCCAACTAAGTGTACTGTGATTTCAGGACATTCATTGACAGCATCGACTGCGCCTTTAACGATCTCCAAAGGAGAGTTATCGCCGCCCATTGCATCTACTGCAACTTTTACTGTACTCTGCATTTTGACCTTTTTCCTTTCCTCATCATTACCTATGTATCAATATAACCGATTACATTTAAAAAATCAACCACTAATTTAGGTAATTTTGCTGATATATCCCGAGTGTTGATATTTGTTCTTTTCCAAGTCGGAACAATCCAAAAATAAAGTCATAAAATATCGTATAGTTTCCTTTCATATCGAATTTGAATATCTTTAAAGGAGAAAACCAATGATTGAACTTAGTCTTTGTATGATTGTAAAAAATGAAACAAAGGTTTTAAATCAATGTTTATCCTGTGTTAATGAACTTATGGATGAAATCGTGATTGTTGACACAGGTTCGAAGGATAATACAAAAGAGATTGCCGCAAAATATACCGATAAAATCTATGATTTTAAATGGATTAATGACTTTTCTGCAGCAAGAAACTTTGCTTTTTCCAAAGCAACAAAAAACTATATTATGTGGCTTGACGCAGATGACATTTTACTACCTGATGATGTTAAGAAGCTAAAAGAACTGAAAGAAACGTTACCACCTAACATAGATTCTGTACTAATGAAATATAATTATGCCTTTGATTCTAACGGTAACGTATCTATGTCATTTTATCGGAACCGAATCGTCAAATCCGACAAGCATTTTCAATGGATTGAACCAATTCATGAATATATTGCTGTTAACGGAAAAGCCTTAAAATCTAACATCGTAGTAACTCATACAAGAACACATTCCAATAGTGTTAGAAATTTAGAGATGCTTAGAGAAGAAGTCATAAAAAAACGTAAAATATCCCCACGTTCACAGTTTTATTACGCAAGAGAATTATTTGATAATCGATATTACCGTGATGCGATTGCCCAATTCAAGAAATTCTTGGATTTGAAAGACACGAATCCAGAAGAACGGATTCAAGCTTGTTTTTATCTATCGCTCTGCTATTCCCAGACAAATCAAAAAGATCATATTCTTCCGATTTTACTAAAATCATTTGAATATAGTATACCTCGAGCCGAAATCTGCTGTAGAATTGGAGTGTATTTTGAAGAAATGGAGGATTATTACAGTGCGATCTTTTGGTATGATCTTGCGACCAAACTTGATCCGAATTCCGTAAACCTTGGAACAATATTGGAAGACTATTGGGGATTTATACCGCATATACAACTTAGCATCTGTTATTATGAGATTCATAACATTGAAGAAGCATTGCGTCATTTAGAACTTGCTGCTGCAATTAAGCCAGATTCTGATATTGTAAAGAAGAACCAAGACTTTTTTAAAAAATACAAAAAGAAATTCAGTATAAAGATGTGAACGATAAATAAAATGATCTATGAATGAAGTGGATTCTGGAAAAACTGCAAAAAGAAACACAAGGAAAGAGTCTGGGAATCACATTAGAATTTGGCTAAGTCCGTCTGCAAAGGAAAGGCAGCCAAATTCTAATGTGATTCCCAGACTCGCTAGTTCATCTCTATTGCAGTTTTTTCACAAACCCCAAAATCCTATCAATCATAAAACTCTATCGGTTAAGCCAAAACTTAATTCCCATTTCACAAGTGCTGTCTCCACCTACAAACACTTTAAACATTCCCGCTTCGCTTGTATAATTCATTCGAATATCATAAAAACGAAGCATCGGCTCGGTAATCGCAAATCTTACAATCTTCGTTTCCCCTGCCTTCAACTCCACTCTCTCAAACGCTTTTAGTTCGCGAACTGGTCGAACGACACTGCCCTTCACGTCTTGTATATACATCTGAACAACTTCGGTTCCGTCGACCTCTCCACAATTTGTCACAGGAACACTGACTTCAATTACATCCGATTCCGTCATAGTCAATGTATCTTTGTCTAGACTAACTTCTCCATATTTAAATTTTGTATAGGACAATCCATGACCAAATGGATAAAGAGGTGTATTTGGCAAATCGATATAGCGGGAACAGAATTTCACATTACTAGATTCCTTTCCTTTTGGACGACCAGTCGAAAAGCTATCATAGTGAACTGGTACCTGACCTACAGAATACGGAAAGCTCATAGAAAGATGTCCACTTGGATTGTTCTTACCAAATAAGGTATTTGCGATTGCACTAGCGCCTTCTGTGCCTGGCAACCAAACTTCCAAGATGGCTTTTGCTTTTGACTTTACAGAACGTAAATCCAATGGACGCCCATTAAATAATACAACTACAATATTATGATTTACTTCATAGACTCGATTGAGCAATTCTAACTGTTTTTCTGGAAGTTTTAATTCTCCATAGGAAGCAGCTTCTCCTGTCTGTAAGCGATGTTCTCCCAATGGCATAACGACAACATCTGCCTTTTTTGCTGATTCCACTGCATTTATAATGGCTGCTTCTTCTGCTTCTTTCGTATCATACTCGTAAGCAACGGTAGAATTAAATCCATTAAAGACCGTATCTACTTCGACCGTATTACAGCCACTTTCAAAGGTATACTTGTTTCCACCAAACATCTTTGGCACAACATCTGCTAAACTTTTTGAATCCTTCTCATCCGCTATAATAGACCAGACGCTATGTAAATCCTGTTTTTTGGTATAAGGCCCTATAAATGCGATTTTCTGTCCTTTCGCCTTCAATGGAAGGATACCGTCGTTTTCTAATAAGACAAAAGATTCCTCGCTTAATTTTCGCATCGTATCCCGATGTTTTTTACATAAAATATAGGCGATTTCTTCTGCTTCACTCGCATCTTTATATGGATTTTCAAATAACCCCAGTTCATTCTTTAAGGTAAGGATTCGCATAACCGCTTCATCCACTAGTTCTTCGTCGATTTCTCCTTCAGCAATCAACTCTTTGATGGAAGATCCATAACAATGACTCATCATCTCAATATCAACACCAGCTTTCATCGCAAGCTTGCCAGCTTCTTTGGCATCTTCTGCTATGCCATGCTTCATAGCTTCGCCAATTGCATTATAATCAGAGATCAGTACGCCGTTAAATCCCATCTTATCTCGTAATACATCTCGCATCAACCACTCATTTACGGAGGATGGTATACGATCTAACGTGTTAAATGATGTCATCACTGAACAGGCACCAGCTTCAATTCCTGCCTGATATGCTGGCAGATAATCTTCAAACAACGTACGATTCGAAAGTTCAACTGTATTGTAGTCTCTTCCGCCTTCTGGAAGCCCATACGCTGCGAAATGCTTCACGCAAGCTCCAACGCTATATGGATCTGCTAAATTTTCTCCTTGAAATCCCTTTACCATCGCTCTCGTACACATACTATTCAGATACTTGTCTTCTCCTGTTGATTCCATAACACGCCCCCAGCGGGCATCTCGTGACAAGTCTGCCATTGGAGCAAACGTCACATGAACCCCAGATACCGCACTTTCCTTTGCAGCAACTCTTGCTCCCTCATAGATCATCTTAGGATCAAAGGTACATCCCTGCGCAATTGGGGCAGGGGCTATCGTTCGAAATCCATGAATTACATCCAACATAAATAATGCCGGAATATGATGGGGTTGTGCCGCCATGATTCTATCCTGAATCCTTTTTACATTGTTTGCTCCCCATACATTCAGTACCGAACCGCACATCTCTTTTTCATTCTCTTCAAGCCCCATTCTTTGTTCTGGTCCAGTCATAACGCCACCCTCTTGAAAAAAGAATCCCTCCAACTGAAGTAATTGACCTAACTTTTCTTCGAGCGACATATCATGACATAGTTTACTTAACTCTTGTTGATTCATAACGATTTGTTACCTCCCTTTTTCTCTTTGTAGTTATATAATACGATTTCATTTGTTTTTGATTGAAGTTAATCGTTACACGTCATGATCTTACTCATCTGTTATATGTAATACATCATCTTTCTTTCATCCATTATTTCTATCAACAGTATAACAATAGCTACTCTCTAAAACCATGTACAATATTATCATGATCGTAGGTTATGTCATGTTTTATTTTATCTTCCTGCTTTGATTCAATTTTTCTGCTTTATTCTACCTACTATCTTTCTTCTCCCTAGCTACATCCAATACTCCACAATTTTTAACAACAAAAAGGACTGAAAAAAACAGCAAATAGATTAGCTAGGAAAGAGTCGTGGAGCCAAATAATAAATTGGCTAAGTATGTATTCTAGGG
>JAQXNU010000276.1 GCA_029098165.1 Clostridiales bacterium | reverse complement strand
ATAATCTTCAATTACTTTATCCGCTCTAAATCTTTCACGACATTCTTTACAATCCATTAATGGATCAGAGAAACTTCCAAGATGACCAGAAGCCACCCAAGTCTGTGGATTCATTAAGATCGCACAGTCAACACCAACGTTGTATGGGTTCTGCTGAATGAACTTGGACCACCAAGCTTTCTTTACGTTGTTCTTAAGTTCAACACCAAGATTACCGTAATCCCAAGTATTCGCAAGACCTCCATAGATTTCGGAACCTGGATAAACAAACCCTCTCGCTTTCGCTAGAGCTACGATTTTTTCCATTGTTTTTTCCATTACAACCATCCTCACATTTCTTCTCTATTGAATTTAGTATAGACGCATCATTGGTCTATAGCATTCTACTCTAATTGTATTATTGTACCCTTAAATTCTGGGTTTTTCAACTCTTATTTTATAAGATATCCAATAACTCCAACGATTTCATCTTATGGTCGATATGCTCAGCGCGATAACGATCCATAATCTTTTTAAATTCATACAGAATATCATCCTGTACTGTAAAACTATACAATTTTTCCACCGGAGTAGCTATGATAAACTGCATCGTATAAACAGTTGAGCTTTTTAACCTCATAAGGTCAGTAGCACTTCTTCTACAGTTCGGACATAACATCCCACCACGTTCGATGCTAAATAATTCTAGGTTTTCGGTCTCACCACACTTTACACACTCAAATACTTGAGGTGCTTCTCCACTCAATGCGATTGCTTTTAACTCGAAAATATATCGAACTAATTTGATTCCAATCTTTTGATTCATCAAAGCGCGAAGTGACTGATACAGGAGCTTCATAATTTCAGTCTCATCATTACCTTCTCTTGTGATGTAATCAGTAAACTCACAGAAATAGAGTCCATAATATACCATACCAATATCATTACGTAACTCACCGAAATAGTTTTTTATATTTACGGATTGTACATTATAGGAGGTCCTTCCCTCATATAAGATGAATTCACCAAAGGTGAATGGCTGACTGCAAGCCAATAAGGCGCTATTTGGTCTCCTAGCGCCTTTTGCAAATGCCGTTATTTTTCCACGTTCCCGTGTCAAAATTGTAAGACGTTTATCATAATCACCGATTGGCATCGTTGCCAAGACAATCCCCGTAACTGTCACCGTCTGGCTCATTCTTTATCTCCTTCTTGCAATCAAGTTTTCTTTCACTTGTACAAGCTGTATACTTTAAATATTCTCTTACGTCACCCGTTTGTTCAAAACGTTCCCAAGATTCTTCTGAAATTGCTTTATTTCGTTCTTTCATCATTCATGCCCCCTAAATGATTTTTGAGCTTTGTGTTATCTCATTCGTAGCTTATCTATCATCTATTAAGCATTATCTAATACTATTTTATGCAGCTTCATCCAAAAACTTAATAATCAGAATCCTCGCGGTAACCATAATTTTTTATCAAGAAGTCACTATCACGCCACTCCTTTTTCACCTTAACCCATAGTTGAAGGTAAACTTTGGTGTCTAGTAGATTTTCAATTTCCTTTCTTGCCTGCATGCCGATTTTTTTCAACATAGCGCCTTGTTTTCCGATGATGATACCCTTATGAGAGTCTCGTTCACAGATAATCGTAGCACTAATATCAATCATGCTTCCATTTGGACGTTCCTTCATCTGTTCAATGGAAACTGCAATCCCATGAGGAATTTCATCACTTAATAAAAGAAGGGCTTTCTCACGAATTAATTCTGATACAATCTGACGTTCTGGCTGATCTGTAATTGTATCCTCATCATAATACATAGGTCCTTCTGGTAAATACTTAAAGATTACGTCAACTAACTGTTGTTTATTTTCACCCTTAAGTGCAGAAACAGGCACAATTTCTGCATAATCCATGCATTTACGATATGCATCGATAAAAGTTAGAATTTCTTCTTTCTTTACCGTATCAATCTTATTGATGACAAGGATAACTGGTGTCTTGCATCTCTTTAACTTCTCAATGATCTCCTGTTCCCCTGCACCAATGAAGGTGGATGGCTC
>JAQXNU010000275.1 GCA_029098165.1 Clostridiales bacterium | reverse complement strand
CTGGACAAAATGTTCCACACCGTAAATCCGATCGATGTTCAAAGAACCGATATTGATAATTTTCATAACATTCTCCCCGGGATCTCCCGAAAACTCTTTTGTCAAAAATCCCCCAGAATCGCTTCCGGGGGATTTTATCTTTTCATTTATAATGATACAGATTTTCGTTCTGCGTCAGTCAGGTCCTATTTGTAACCTTTCTCATGAAGAGCAGCCTGTGCAGCAGCAAGTCTTGCGATCGGTACACGGAACGGTGAGCAGCTTACGTAGTTTAAGCCAACCTTGTGGCAGAACTCTACGGAAGACGGATCTCCACCGTGCTCGCCACAGATACCGCACTTTAACTCCGGACGTGTTGCGCGTCCTTCTTTAACAGCGAGTTCTACGAGACGGCCAACACCAGTCTGGTCAAGTCTTGCGAACGGATCAGACTCGTAGATCTTTGCTTTGTAGTAAGAATCAAGGAACTTACCGGCATCATCACGGGAGAAGCCGAATGTCATCTGTGTCAGGTCGTTTGTACCGAAGGAGAAGAACTCAGCTTCCTCAGCGATCTGGCCTGCAGTAAGAGCTGCACGCGGGATCTCGATCATTGTACCGATGTGGTACTGCATATCGGAGCCTTTCTCTTTCTTAACCTGCTCAGCAACTTCAACAACGATATCTTTCACGAATTTGAGCTCTTTCTTCTCGCCAACGAGCGGGATCATGATCTCCGGAATGATATCATATCCATCTTCTTCTTTTACTTCGATCGCAGCTTCCATGATCGCACGTGTCTGCATCTTTGCAAGCTCCGGATAGGTAACTGCAAGACGGCATCCACGATGACCCATCATCGGGTTGAACTCATGAAGCTCATCGCATTTCTTCTTGATCTCGTCAACAGTCTTGCCCATATCTTTTGCAAGCTCTGCCATCTCTTCCTCTGTCTTAGGAGTGAACTCATGCAGCGGCGGATCTAAGTAGCGGACTGTCATTGGTCTGCCCTCGAGTGCCTTGTACATAGCCTTGAAATCGCTCTTCTGGTACGGAAGGAGTTTGCTTAACGCTTCCTCTCTTGCCTCAACAGTATCGGAAACGATCATTCTTCTTAAGTTGTGGATTCTCTCCGGATCAAAGAACATATGCTCAGTACGGCAAAGACCGATGCCCTCTGCACCAAGTTTTACAGCGTTCTTTGTATCAGCCGGTGTATCAGCGTTTGTGCGGACGCCAAGTTTTCTGAAGGAGTCAGCCCAATCCATGATTCTCTTGAAGTTTCCGCCTACGGATGCTTCCTGAGTCTTGATATCGCCGTTGTAGATCTTACCTGTTGTACCATCTAAGGAAATGTAATCTCCTTCATGGAATGTATATCCACCAAGAGTAAATTCTTTCGCTTCTTCATCAATCTTGATTTCGCCACAACCAGATACACAGCAAGTACCCATACCACGAGCAACTCCTGCTGCGTGAGATGTCATACCACCACGAACTGTTAAGATACCCTGGGATGCATGCATACCTTCGATATCTTCTGGAGATGTCTCAAGACGAACAAGGATAACTCTTTCTCCTCTACCGCCAAGACCAGCTTCTTTTGCTTCATCAGCTGTAAAGTAAACCTTACCAGCTGCAGCACCTGGAGATGCTGGAAGTGCGGAACCGATAACTTCACCAGCCTTTAATGCAGCTGCATCAAATGTTGGATGTAATAACTGATCTAAGGATTTCGCTTCAATTCTGCATACAGCTTCTTCTGGAGTGATCTGACCTTCGTCAACTAAATCACAAGCAATCTGGATAGCAGCTGGAGCTGTTCTCTTACCATTACGTGTCTGTAAGAAGTATAATTTACCTTCTTCAATTGTGAACTCCATATCCTGCATATCATGGAAATGGTTTTCAAGTTTCATAGCTAATTCCATGAACTGCTTGTAGCAATCTGGAAGATCTTTCTCTAACTGAGTGATAGGCTGTGGAGTACGAACACCAGCAACAACGTCTTCACCCTGAGCATTGATTAAGTATTCACCGAAGATACCTTTTGCACCAGTAGATGGGTTACGAGTAAATGCAACACCAGTACCTGAAGTCTCACCTTTATTACCAAATACCATTGTCTGAACGTTAACAGCAGTACCCCAGTCACCAGGGATATCATTCATACGTCTGTAAACAATAGCACGTGGGTTGTCCCAAGAACGGAAAACGGCTTTTACAGCGCCCATTAACTGAGCTTTAGGATCCTGTGGGAATTCCTCACCGTTCATTGCTTCTTTGTAAACTGCTTTGAATCTGTTAGCTAATTCTTTTAAGTCTTCAGCTGTTAAATCAGTATCAAACTTAACACCTTTAGCTTCTTTCATTTCATCGATGATTTTTTCGAAGTAGGACTTTGGAACTTCCATAACAACGTCAGAATACATCTGAATAAATCTTCTATAGGAATCGTATGCAAATCTAGGGTTGCCAGTTTTCTTAGCAAAACCTTCAACTGCAACATCATTTAAACCTAAGTTAAGAATGGTATCCATCATACCTGGCATGGATGCTCTAGCACCGGAACGAACAGATACCAATAATGGATCTTCAGTATCACCAAATTTCTTACCATTGACACCCTCTAACCAAGTAATTGCTGTGAAAATCTGCTCTTCGATTTCTGCAGAAATCTGTTTGCCATTATTGTAATAATCTGTACAAGCTTCTGTAGTAACTGTAAAACCTTGAGGAATTGGCATTCCTAAACCAGTCATTTCAGCAAGATTACAACCTTTACCGCCAAGAAGGTTTCTCATTGCTGCACTACCTTCTTCAAATTTGTATACCCATTTTGCCATGTGGTATTACCTCCTATAAATATATATGACCATGTATGTGTTGTTATCTTCCCCTATGTACAATCTTCTAAAGTGGAGAAGCCATCACAGTCGCCATAAACGATTATATCACACAATTTTCCTGCTGGGAACATTTTTTTTTGGAAAATACGTTATTTTTTTATTGTATACATCAATACTTTTTGTGGATTGTGCACAAATGCTTAAAAACATGTTTATTTAACTACTTACATTAAACACTTTCCACAAAAAACCACTATTATGTATGTAAGTATTTACATTGTTACTTTCCACACAATTGACTCAATTATCGCTTAATTCCTCAGGAATTTTGTCTATCTGACATTCATATTCTCCAAATTATTTCTATTATCCCCATTTCTCCCTTTCATACTATTATTTGTGAATTTTATCTTGTCTTTTTCATTTAAACCTATTAACATAGTAAAGAGTATAAGTTAGGAGATTGTCATGAGTAAATTTGAAAACAATTTGGCCCAAGGAAGTGTGGCCAAAAAATTAATCTTATTTGCACTTCCATTTCTTTTATCCAACATTATTCAGTCCTTATATAATGTTGCTGATATGCTGATTGTTGGTCAGTTCAGTGGAACAGCGAGCATGTCTGGAGTCAATATTGGAGGACAGATCACTTTTATTGTAACCAACATTGTCATTGGTTTTTGTGCAGGTGGTACAATTATCATAGCACAGTCCATTGGTTCCAAAGATAAAGTAACAACAAAGGAAACTACCTCCACTCTGATTACACTTCTTGCAATCATTGGTATGATTCTAACGGTTGTTATGATTGTATTGAAAAATCCGATTTTGCGTCTCATTAAGACGCCAGTAGAATCCTTTTCTGAAGCTAGTGATTACCTGATTGTAACGAGTCTTGGTATCCTCTTTATCTTTAGTTATAATGCTCTAAGCGGTATCCTACGAGGTATGGGAGATTCGAAACGTCCCTTCTGGTTTATTGCAATCGCTTGTAGTACCAACATTGTACTCGACCTCATTCTAGTTGGAGTCTTCCAGATGGGAGCTAAAGGCGCTGCGATCGCTACTGTTTTCTCTCAGGCGTTAAGCACCATCCTTTGTATCATTTATTTAAAGAAGAATGATTTTATTTTTGATTTTAAATTAAAGTCATTCCAAATCATTCCACACCGTCTCACCCAGATTTTTAAGATCGGTCTTCCAACCGCAGTTCAGAATGGTGTGGTAGCCTTATCATTTCTTGTCATTACCGTCCTTGTAAATGAAATTGGTGTGAATGCATCCGCCGCCGTTGGTGTCGTTGGAAAATTCAATAGCTTTGCGATTATGCCTGCCATTGCATTAAGTAACTCCATCTCCACAATGGCTGCGCAAAATATTGGTGCAGGCGAATGGGGACGTGCCAAAAAATGCTGTCACATTGGTATGTCAATTGCCGTTGCAATCACAATTATTATTTTTGCATTAGCGCAGATTTTTGCAGGTCCAATCATCTCTATGTTTGATGATAACCCTGATGTGATCCAAAGTGGTGTTACATACATGAGAACATTTAGCTTTGATTATCTAATTGTTCCTTTTGTATTCTGCTTCAATGGTTTATTTATTGGAGCTGGACATACCACCTTTTCTCTTTTTAACAGTCTGATGTCGTCTCTATTCTTTCGAATACCTGCTGCCATTCTATTTGGTAAAGTATTCAGCATGGGATTATCCGGTATCGGCCTAGGTGCGCCAATTGCTTCCACAGGTTCACTTATTATGGTACTCTTCTTCTATTTTACAAATCGTTGGAGAAAGAATGCAGTTGTGTAGCAAATGTGATTCCTTTAGAGGGACTTGATTCATACATTAAGAATGCTTATAAAAAGGTGTCACTTAGCAATTCGAAATTTGTTAAGTGACACCTTTTTATGAAGTTACTATAGACTAAAAGACGTCTATAATAACCCTCTCAGGGCGTTGCGCACTAGAAGTTCTTACAGAAATCTTTCATTTTCTCAGATAATGAGCAAATCTGCTCTAACGTTTCTTTGATTGTCTCGATATTTTCCTGTTGACTCGATGAAACCGATAATGTTTCATGGATTGTGCCATAGATCATTTTCAGTTTATCATTAATACCAGTTATTGTTTGATCAATTGCTTTTGCCGAATCACTACTAGTTTTTGCAAAATTGCGCATTTCTCCTGATACAACTGCAAATCCTTTACCGGCTGCCCCTACTCGTGCAGACTCAATGGATGCATTTAAAGCGAGTATATTGGCATAATTAGCATTCTTCTGTATTTCTACATTAATCTCTTGTACTTTTTTTAGTTCTTCATTTATCGTTTTCGATGTATCATGGACATTCCCAATCTTATCAGTAATATCGGAAAATACCCTCCATAT
>JAQXNU010000274.1 GCA_029098165.1 Clostridiales bacterium | reverse complement strand
AGATAAGTGGTTGGCTCATCTAACACTAAGATTTCCGTTTCCTGAGCTAACGCCATCGCAATCCATACACGCTGACGCTGACCGCCAGATAAATTTTCCACTCGGCGGTCTCTTAACTCATAAACGCCCGTGGACTTCATCGCCCAGTCGATAACTTCCATATCGTGTTCCTTTAATCCGCCCATCGGACTAAGGTATGGGAATCTGCCATAGCCAACTAATTCTTTGACCAGAAGGCCTGCTGGCGCTTGTGGACTCTGTGGCAATACTGCCATCTTCTTTGCAATTTCACGAGGAGCCTGTTCCTTAATTGAGGCCCCATTAATCTTAATCTCACCACCAGATGGCTTTAAGATTCGGGCAACTGTTTTTAGGAAGGTGGATTTTCCACATCCATTGGAACCAATGATCATCGTGATTTTACCCTTTGGAATCGAAAGATTCAATGAAGGAATAATCACATTCTGGTCATAGGCTACTTTTAACTCTTTTACATCTATGCTGCTCTCCATACAAGCCTCCTAACTTCGATAAATATTAAACGCACATTACTCTTTCATCATCAGATAAATAAAGTAAGGCACACCAATGATGGAAATCGTAATACCAACTGGAATCTCTAATGGTGTAAATAAATTTCGAGACGCTGTATCTGCAATTACGATCAACGTCGCACTGATTAGCCCTGCAATCGGAATCAATCTCATATGCTTTGGTCCGACTAATTTACGGGCAATGTGAGGACCTAATAATCCTAAAAATGCAATATTACCAGCAACGGAAGTAGCAACTGCTGATAACGCAACAGCAAGTCCAAGCATGATAATCATTTCTTTACTAACTTTTACGCCTAATCCAGTGGCGACTTCTTCCCCTAACGTTATAACATCTAATGTTTTGCTTCGATACAAGATCAAAACAATTAGAACAATGACTACTGGAGCTAACATCTTAAAATACATCCAGCTACTGCCCCATAAGCTTCCGCTGATCCAAGTCAACGCCTGATTATAGTCTCCTTTTGACATATTTAATTGATATAACGTAATTACGGCATTAATCCCCGCATTTACACCAATTCCGACTAGAATCAGTCTCGTCGGCTTAATTCCCTTGCGATGACTAAGAACGTAAATAAGGACTGCTGCCGCAAAGGCACCAATCATTGAGATTAATGGCATTAAATATACGGTTGAGATGGAAAGTTCCGAATAATAGGCAGAACTTCTCATTGAAATAAATAATACAATAGCAAGCGCTGCACCTGCATTGATACCGATCATACCTGGTTCTGCCAGTGGATTCTTTGTCATACTCTGCAAGATACAGCCTGCGGTAGACAATGCAAGTCCAACAAAGATGGCAACCAGGATTCTTGGCAAACGTAATCCCATGATCGCTATATTCTGCGCTTTCGTTCCATTACCAATCAAAGTCTGAATAACATCAGTAAAGGAAACGGAATAGCTTCCGCTCATTAAGGCGAGAACTGACGCAGCTAACAAAGCAAGTATACTGACTGCTAACACAACTCGATAGCGTTTCATCAGCTTCTCTCCTTTCGTACTAAGGCAATAAAAATTGGCACACCAATCATTGCTGTAAATAATCCGATTGGCGTTTCATATGGCGCATTGACCATTCTTGCCGCAATATCCGACCATACAAGTAATGCACTTCCGAATAAGAACGATAATGGCATTACCGCACGATAATCAATTCCGACCACACGGCGGATGATATGTGGCACGATCAAGCCAACAAAGGCAATGTTACCTGCGGTTGCAACGCTGACTGCACACATTGGAATTAATAAAATGATAGTAAAAAAACGTATTTTGACTGGATTGATTCCTAGTCCAATGGCGACTTCTTCTCCCAAACTTACGATATTGATTTTATGAGATAAAATCATCGCAAGAATCACACAGATTCCACCAACGATCAATAATAACTTTACCTGATTCCATCCTGCAGTTCGAAATCCTCCGGTAATCCAGAAGGATAATTCCTGAGAACGATTATTTAGCATGGCGATGACTGAGGCCATTGAGATAAAGAACGTACTCATTGCCGTTCCTGCCAGCAATAAACGCGACATGCTCATATTGGATGCTTTTTGCATACTAAATAGTAAAACTAAGATACCAGAAAACAATGCACCGATCAACGCAGCTACTGTATTCCCTAACACACCGTAAAATGTCGCATTGGTACTAACAATGGCAACTGCTAAGGTTGCACCCTGTGTCATACCCATAACAGATGGTTCCGCAATTGGATTACGAGTCACACCTTGCATCATTGCTCCTGCCATGGCAAGGATTCCGCCAACCAACGCAGAAGATACTGCTCGCGGTAATCTCGCATTACGAACTAACTGCATATCCAAGTTGTCTTCAAAGTGAAAAATACTGTCAAATACAGTCGATAAAGAAATTGTTTTAGCACCAACGCAAGTGGCAACCAGGATTCCGGCTGCCACTAGTAGTATTCCTATGATGCTTAAAATAGGAATTCGTTTATTCATTGATTTTCTCCATAAGATCCATAACTTCATTTACGAAAATGCTACGTCCGATGGAACTATATCCGATGTTAAAGTAAGGACTGCATGGTAACTCTACTACTTTGCCATTCTTTACTGCTGGCATGCTGTTGTAGATTGGGCTCGCTTTCAACTGTGCAAAATCTTCTTCCGTACCAACGGCAAAGATCACATCTGCATCGATTGCTGCTAATCCTTCGTAAGTTACAACTGGTAAACTGATATCTTGCTGTTCTGGTAATCCAGCTGGACGAGCTAATCCCATATCTTCGTAAAGTACACTACCGATCCCTGCTTTATCAAAGACAAAGATGGAACCGCCACTTGCTAAGAACGTAAGGTAAGTAGTATCTTCACCGTAAGTTTCTTTTACCTTTTCTCCCATTTTTGCTGCTGTTTCTTTATACTGTGCTAACCACTGTTCTGCCTGCTCTGTCTTATTCATGACATTGGCAACATTCATTACGTCTTCTTTCCAGTCGGTCTGAGCTAACTGGATCATAACCGTAGGTGCGATTTCTTTTAACTGTTCATACATTTTTTCATGAGTAGAAGAAATGATGATTAAGTCTGGCTCTAATGCAAGGATCCCTTCGATATCCATTGTATCTTGCATGCTGTATCCTAAGATTTCAGCTCCATATAATACTTCTTCTAAGTAGCTTGGGAAACGAGTATAATCGTATGCATCGGAGTTCGCCGTACCGATCACAGAGTATCCAAGGATAGAAAGAATATCGCTATTACCACTGATATCAACGATTCTCTTTGGATTTGCTGGGATTTGAACTTCTCCCTTCGCATCTGTAATCGTAATCATCTCATTCGAGGCACTTTCCGTTGGTGCTGGGTTTTCTGTCGCACCAGAGTTATTATCATCTGCTTTTTTACCACAACCAGTTAATATCATTGAAGTTACACATGCAAGTGCAACGCATTTCTTAAATAAGTTCATTTTTTTCATATTCAGGTTCTCCATTTCTAACAGTGTTATTGATATTGATTCTCATCTATCAATATGTGGATATTATAAAGGAATAAGATTGGAAAGTCAATGGTTTTGATAACGATTCTCAATACCAATTTATTCCTGATAAAATTATGGGAATCCAAATAATGATTCCATGTTTTATTAACTTAGGATTCACGGAATTACGTTTTCTATGATTTAACCGCCTGATGCCATGTGTTATACGAAACTCATATTGTCAAAAATAAAGAAAGTGTACCCCGAAAGATTGAGACTTTTTTATTAGCCACTACCTTTCAGGGTACACTTTCTTTTTTCATTGGCATTTTCCTTGACCAAACCCAATTTTTATTCTGATCTGTTTTACTTCATTTGCGCGTTATCATAAATACCACAAACAAACGATTCAAAATCGAATTCTCTTTTTTCTTTTAAAACTTTTTCGAAATAATCAATATTCTGATCCAAATGTTCAATCTCTCTCGCATATTTATGTGCAATGTCCACTTGTTTTAAGAGAGTCAGAGAATCGCTATCTTTGACCCATGCAGCAAAGAACAATTCTTCAATTGCCATTGTCTGAAACACCGCGAACTTTACTTTCGTATAGAATTCACCATCATAAACGGATCCATTTGAATAACCATAAATAAAATAGACCATCAACTGTTCCATCTGAACTGTTAAATTCGGATTTCTCTGATATAATTCCTGATAAGCTCTGCGATACTGTTCAACCGTCAATTGATTTAGCACCTGCTGCGCCTGTTTGATTTCCTCCGGCCACTCTTTGTTCAAAGCATCCAGATGTAAGAGTTCTTTCCATACATTCTTTATAAAGGCTCTTCGTCCATCAATAAGAGAAGTCCTGCCAAGTCGTTTCCAACCTTTGCATTTGTAGGGATTATAAAGCTTCCATGTACCACAATCTAGTTTGTTTATCAGAGATTGTTGAGTTTCCTTCTTACCATAATGCGCTATGAGACGCTCCATCGATTCATAATTTCTTGAAACGATTCGTTTTTGCAAGTCATGAGCCAATCCAAGTACGAGACCCATTCGAAACTTTAACTCTATCGTACGGTCCTGAAGAATATTAAACATCACCTGTCTTGCTTCATTGATTCGCTCAAACAATTTTTGTGGAAATGCAACGTCAACTTCCTCGCGTTTACTAACCTCTTTTGTTTCAAAGATAACTTGATCCCTTCGAGATAATAACATACGAGCGACTTCTGGACAGGAGATTGCAATCGATAACTCCCTGACATTGAGATAGGATTCCGTATGTCTTGGATATTGTTTGCACGTGAGACATAAGGAATCCGGTCCGGCTTCCGTATAAAGATCACAAAGGTTATCCTCATTTAAGAAAATGCATTTATGGTCATATTGTAAGAATGTATGTTGTTTCCAGTCGATGGAGTTATGTAATCGATTACCCAAAGGACCTTTTATTTTCTGGTAGTTCTTGATGGATTTTGGATCAATGGTAATCTCCCAGCCTGCACAACAGGTATCCGAACACGCATCCGCGATACAACAAAATTCTTTATAGTAATCTGGTGTAATGTATTTCATACTGTCTCCTTTGTAGATTTACCTTTCTTCTCTTTCCCGAATTTCTTGAATCAATGAGTACTTCTCCACTTTTCGGTGATCAAAACATTTCGGTTTTCGAGTATTTACTTCTCGTCCGTAAATCATGACTTTCATCGGATGTTCCGATACTTGAATTTCTTCTACCACATAAACTTCCTGCGTTGCAATCTCTCTTACTTTACTTTGTGGAAGAATACGTTTTGCTTCCTGATATAACATTACTTTCTCCTTTCCTGTCGCCAAGAAATTTGACTTCTTGGTTATTTTCTCCATTGTACACATAACTGTCGCCGAACATAATTGTTTCAACTACGTTCGGCGACCGATAAATCATTATTCGATAACTAAAATTGTCCTTAACTTTCCTTCATCCTTTATTGATCGAAATCTTCATCCGCATTGACAATGAGTTCTTTACCTTCAGAAGCAAACATATTTACCACATCATCTTTGGACATAATAGCTAAATTATCCTCTTTTGTATAATCAAAGTAAAGAATGGTTCCTGCACATTCAATATTAGCCGCATCTAGTGTCTCTTCCAGAGTATCTTTATACTGCTTAAGTTGCTCATCTTTTAGTTCCATCCCAGCATCCTGACGGAATCGCATCTGCACACATTTACCGTTCTCGTCATAACTGAATAAGATCAGCTGTTTATAATTACCTGCTTCTAGTGTTCCAATTACGTAGTTACCTGTAGCTGGAACAAAATATTTTGTATCATCCTCTGTAAATGTATATCCACTGCTTTGAATTGGTTTTTCATCATCATCTGGTAATGGATTACGTTCAATCAAGGAGACATCATAGGAATCACAATACAATAGATTTGGCATGTCATTTAAATAAGTGAAATCTTCTACCTTAGAACCTTCCACATATAAGTATTGAAGATTTGAATTTACCTTTAACGGAGATAAATCCATTACTTCCGTATCCTGAATACTTAGGCTGTCAAGAGCTGTCATTTTCTGCAATGGAGACAAATCAGATATCTTTGTTTTATCCATTGTAATTACCTCTAAATTAACAAGGTTACTTAATGAGCCAAGGTCCGAGATCTCATTTTCAGAAACATCCAAAATAGTTAGTGTTGTCAATCCCTTAATTGCATCTAAGTTGGTGATATTGTTACCTCTTAAACTTAAGTATTGTAAATGTTTCATGTATTGTAGTGAATCAATATCCGCATTGGTCAATCCTAAATATTCCAAATATAAGCTAGTTTCTGTTGTTCGATACTCTTCGTCACCAATCACAATGTAATCAACATTTAATTCACCAAGTGGATTCTTAGGTTCTTCTGTTGGTGTAGGTTCTTGCGTTGGTTCTGGTGTTGGAGTAGATGTTGGTTCCGGTATTGGAGTTACAGTTACAGTTGGAGTTTCCGGTCCTTTCGGCTCATCTTTCTTACCAAACTTAAACCAGTCAAATAAGAATCCGCAAACAACTAAAACAACCACTACGATAGCAGTTGCACTAAGTCCTATAATCAGACCTTTTTTGCTCTTCTTTTCAGGAACCATGGTATTGGACTGTTGCTGGTTATATGTATTCTGTTGTCCATAACCATATTGTTGTCCCTGTATTTGTTGAGATGCGTATCCATTCTGTTGCATCATACCTGGATTTAGCTGACTATTTTGCTGATAACTGTTCTGCGTATTCTGCTGATATGCTCCTTGAGATTGCATCTGGCTATTCTGAGCAAGCATGACACGAACCTGCTGTTCCGACATTGGATAATCTTTTACCGCCGTATTACCTGTTTTTGGATCAAACCATGTAATTTCATTAACAAAAGAACCATCTGGAAGCTGTTTTCCTCTGCTCTTATAAAACCATCCACTTGCTGGATCTAAGGTAAATCCTGCTGGAATGGCTGGTCTTTCTGACTCTGGATTTGGCTTTTGAAGATTTACATTAACTGCCTGAGTCGTTTGCTGTTCTTGAGTCTGAACTGTTTCTTGAGTCTGAACTGTTTCTTCTGGCATAACAGGTTGATTAGTAGAATCAACTGATTCAGTCTCTGATGTCGTATTTGTGATTGGCTCTGCATTATCTACTGGTTTTGCATCCGTTGTTACGGTTTGCGTCGTATTTACTTCTGAGTCCATACTCTCGTTTGCACTTGAATTAGTTTGTTCCGAGGATTGCTGCTGTTGGTTCGTTACAGAAACTTTCAATATTGGTCGCTTTGCCCCACAATTTTGGCAAAACAAATCATCATCACTTTCAAATTTTGTACCACATTTGCTACAAAACATTAGGCTCCCCCCTTATCATCCTTTGATATAAATAACATAGGATATTCATATAATGTTAATTCGTACCATCACTTTACCATAAAATTTGCAAAATTGTCAATGTAGCAACTCAGTTAAGTGAACTGGTATATTTTACTTTGTCGTTCTTACGGATTTGTCTTATCAACCAGTATTTCCTCTCCTTTTTCTCTGAAATATTCTAATACCGAATTCTGCTTCTTGGTGTTCCAAAGGATTTCCCGTATCCCCCGATGCCTTAGCATCAATCAATTGATCTAATTGATTCAATGTCTTTTGATCAGAATCATCGTTTTCTGCCGCATATTCTTGAACTTTTTTAGGAGTATCTAATATTGGGTTCTCTTCCTCTAGAGCATATAACTCTTGTCGATCTATCGATCTGATCTTCTCGGCTGACATCGGATAGTCCTTAACTACCTGCTGACCAGTGACTCCATTAAACCAAGTGACTTCCTCATTTCTAGAACATTATTCATATCCCATATCTTAAATAATCGAATTATACTAAATGTTACATGTTCACTCTTATATAGTCAATATATTCCATTCTACATAAAAAGCAAATCCCTAGTTTCTTAAGGTTAAGGAGTATGATTGTAGGATTTCTTGTACGTTAGTCGCCTTTATCGTTGATTTCCTTATTCATAAAACATATAAGTTTTGATTTGCCTTAATCAATTCTGTCAAGGTTACAATACTCATATAGGTCACTTTGCCCTTTTTCTGTGGATGAAAACTCAGAATGTTTCCCACAAAAACCTACAATTCCCTTTCATCCAGGTCATCACTCTCGATCTTATAAATATCATCCAGACTTAGTTTCTTTTCAACAATCTGAATCAATCGTGAAGTTACATTAAATTTAGCGACCATTCCTGTAAACTGAATGTATTCTCCACTGCCATCCGCACTCATCTTATCCTTTTGAAAATATACAACCCTTATGATTGGATGCTCACCAGCTTCTAACTTCTGATGAATCTTAGCCAGCTGTAAATCTAGTATTTCTTTTGACTCCTCGGATAGTTCAATCTTTTGAACAACAATTTTCTGTCGCGCTACAATTGCCTCCTCATGTCCCTTTAAAGCCGCAAACGGCGCAAAAATCTTCGCCCGATCCTCTACCGCCATCTTAGGATGCTTCCTCAAATCCCGCGATTTCAACGGATACTCCATTCCAATAATATCATCATACCGATGCGTCCCCCGATCATAAAGTTCCTTCACAAACCATCTCCCCCTCTCTTCTCAACTAATCTCATTCATAACCCGTCCGAAATTTTTAATCGTAATTAAATTATATATCAAATATTAACTTATCATATATGACTTACTTTTTTATTCACTATCTACTCTTATTCTGAAAAAACCGCAGAATTCAAATACTTCGCTTTTACCACATCAACTACTGACACAACGCTTATCTGAAAAACGTCCCCCACTGGTCATTTTGCACTTCGAAAACCTTGCTAAGAGAGGAAGAGGACAACCATAGTTTATAAGTGTACTGTATGAAGGCCTCGGTACTTAGGCTCTGTATTTTAGAGCCTTACGTACCGCTAGAGCCTTCATCCAAGCGAGAGCGTGTCGCGGATAAACTATGGTTGTCCTCTTCCTCTCCTTCACACATCCCCCGAGTGTAAAATGACCTTTTAAAGACCTTTTCAGACCCCTAAGCTTTGTGTCCTCCTATTTGGTTGTTACGGTCTTTTGTGGTGGCACCTTCTTCGAGGTTCATTCCTTTTAGGATGGCATTCTTACCAAACTTCTTCTTAATGCTTAGCATTGCTTCCTGCATCTTACGCTCTTTCGCCAATTCCACAGGATCTGAAAATAGATCAAACTGCTCGTAACCTTCTTCGACAAGGTTGTTGGCACTAAGCGTTACGCGACGCACCAGCAGAGTTTTATCTACGATACGGTCATACAGCGCTAATACTGCTGTCATAATCTTTTTCGTACTGTTACTGGATGTACCTAGAATTGCAGTTCCATGTGCTGATTTTGGTACAGAACGTCCATAACGATCGATTGTCACCGTTCCCAAATACTTTCCCTCATCAATCGTACATTTATCATACCCAATGGTTAAAGTAATGGAGTCTGTAGAAACCTTTTTGTCTACAAGATCAAGAACAAGCAAATCTACCATCTCTTGCACGATGATCCTCGCCTTTGCAAACTCATACGGGCAGTGAAGTACCTGACCTGATGAGATACTATTCGTACTTGGCTTATAGGACTTAATTTCACGAATGCCGCATGGCTCATAGCCCCACGCATGATCAATTAAAAGCTCTGCGTCAATTCCAAGCAACTGATAAAGAACATCCTCATTTGTCACAGAAAGTCTTGCGATATCCCCCATCGTATACATGCCGCTCTTTTCCAATCGCTGTGCGATTCCAGAACCAACTCTCCAGAAATCTTTGATCGGTTTGTGATTCCATAATAACCTTCGATATGACATCTCATCTAATTCTGTAATTCTCACACCATCTGCATCTGCTTCTACATGCTTTGCCACGATATCCATCGCGACCTTACATAAATACAGATTCGTTCCAATCCCAGCCGTTGCTGTAATTCCAGTTTGTTTTAGTACATCTCGGATGATTTCTCTCGCCAGGTCATGGGCAGTCATATGATATAAATTTAGATAGTTGGTCACATCCATAAAAACTTCATCTATACTATAAACATGAATATCCTCTGGACTCACATACTTTAAGTAAATGGAGTAAATATCCGCGGAAACCTCAATGTATTTTGCCATTTGTGGCGGAGCTACGATGTATTCAATCTCCTTTCCGGTTTGTTGTTTCATTTCGTTCACCTTCTGAACAACTTCAAACAGTCTCGCTCTACCAGGTATTCCAAATGCTTTTAACGAAGGAGAAACCGCAAGACAGATTGTCTTTTCCGTACGAGAAGGATCCGCAACGACAAGATTGGTCGTCATTGGATTTAACCCTCGATGCACACACTCCACGGAGGCATAAAAAGATTTCAAGTCAATTGCTATATAAGTTCTCTGTTCGGTAGATAAGTTACTCATTTTCTTTTCGCCTCCTTTTTCTTAAATTATACACTCTTTTTGTTATTTTAAAAACCAAAATGAGCGATACAAAAAAGGACCGGTAGTAAGATCTCTTTTCTCCTATTACCAATCCTTCTTAACAATTCATCGAATTATTATTCGCTTCTTACTACAGTGGAAGCGATTAGATATCTAACTGTAACTGCACTTCTTCTTCCGCTTCCTGCTTAAAGTCTGCAACCTTTTCAGGGTTAATCACTGGTAAATCCTGAAGGGATGCGATACCAAAGTTACGTAAGAATTCTTCTGTCGTACCAAATAAGATTGGACGCCCTGGTGCATCCATTCGACCTACTTCACAAGCTAGATTGTACTCTACTAACTTATTTACCGCATGATCGCACTTAACACCACGGATCTGCTCGATCTGTTGTTTGGTTATTGGTTGTTTATATGCGATAATGGATAACGTCTCTAGCAGTACATCGGATAAAATGTGCTTTTTCGGTACATGTGCAATCTTTACGATTGCTTCGTACATGCTGGCTTTCGTACAAAGCTGATAAGAATCCTCCAGCTCGATGATCTGTATTCCACGATCTTCCTGCTGATACATATCCATCATAGTATGAATAATTCGACGAATTGTGTCCACGTCATGCCCTAATGCGGTTGCAATTCTGTCGACTTCCACTGCATCACCCATAGTAAATAATATAGCTTCAATATTAGCCATCAATGTCTTAATTTCCATATGTAGCCATACCTTTCTAGTGTTTCAACTGTTACTTTTATTTTATTGTTACTCAATCGAAAAATCATCCACCGGAGCAATGTCATCCGCAAGATAATTGATCGTAATATCTTCAAACAGCTCATCCTGTTCAATTTCAATACGCTGCATCTTCATAAGTTCCAGAATTCCAAGAAATGTTACGATGACTTCCATCTTCGTTGCCTGTAGTTCTAATAATTTACGGAAACTGAATTTACGATGCTCTAAACCATACTTTTGAATATCAATGATCTTCTGAGTCAGGTTAATCTCTTCTTTTTCAATCTTACCGAATTTACTTCGAATTGGATCGATTTTATCTACCTGCTTTTTCATCACTGACTGGAAGATCTCATGAAGTTTGGCAAGCGTCAAGTCGCCAAGCAATTCCTTTATATCCACTTCGTCTTTAATATCTACGATATCGTCTGGAACCGTATTTTCCTTAAATAACTGGAGTTCTGCATCCATCTGCTTATCCTTTAATTCATAGGAGATATACTTATACATCTTATATTCCAACAATCGCTGTACCAGTTCTTCTCGAGGATCCACAGGTTCTTCCTCTTCCTTCTTATCCACAGGAAGGAGCATTTGTGATTTGATTCGAAGCAGTGTCGCAGCCATTACAAGGAATTCACTCATGATCTCTAAGTTCTTTTCCTCCATTGCATGGATATATTCCATATACTGTTCCGTAATCTCAACGATTGGTATATCATAAATATTCACTTTATTTTTATCGATCAGATGCAGTAAAAGGTCAAGCGGTCCTTCGAATGCATCCAATTTCACTGGTATTCCCATAATTAACTACTCCTGGTTTCTAACTTTTTACCCCATAAATGCTCGAAAGATGTTAAAACTCAACTGCGGTATTACTCGTAATACAACAAGCAATAGCCAAACCATCTTTACTAAATAATCACTTTTCAACAATGTCACAAACGTCATTGGTTTGGAGGAAGTCAAAATCCAAGACATATCCGTTGTTAACAAAGGAAATAAATTCGTGATTAACATGCCTATGCATATTATAGCATAAGACGCTAAAAAATACATGAGAAATTCATAGGAAAAAGAGCTGTTTGCTGGTAATATCAGTTTCGAATTGGCTCCAAGTCCAAAACGAAGTGTGCCAGCAGTCAATAAAAACTGAATCATTAAGGACATGATTCCAACGATTCCAAGCGTTCGGTTTAGACGCTTGTCCTTCATACGATAATAACTCGGCTTTGAAAACCCAACTCGAAATATCACGCAGAATAACAGTCCAATGGGATCGATAAAATGAATCGGATTTACCTTTCCATGGGCTGTTACCTGAATTTCACTCTTAATATTCTTTTTTATATAGTTACGATAAATAATAACTTTTGGTGCTTCATGTAAGATCATGCATAGAACGCCACCAAAAAATGATGCTACTAATAAAATCAGCTGCTCACGCATATTCCATCGCTATCTCCTAGTCTGTTTTTGTTTGATTTGAACACATATGAGTTCTGGTCGATTAAAGATACGAATTGGTATTGTATGTGTTCCCAAGCCTCTCGACAGCAGCATAACAGAATGCCCCTTTTTAAATACGCCTGCATCATACTTTGGGAAGATTTCATAACGTGGGGAGATAACACCACCAAGTTTCCATAATCGCATGATTCCACCATGATTGTGACCAGAGAGAATGAAATCTGCTCCCCAATCAACATATTGTTCAAAATAGTCTGGTACATGGGCTAATAAAATGGTATATGCAGCGGAATTCTTTTGATGAATGCACTCTGTTAATACCTTTTGTGATAAAGGCTTTGGTTTTCCACCTTTATTATAATAGTCTATGCTTAAATTCAATCCAACAATCTGTAACAGATCCTCACCATGTTTTACAGTGATATCCGCATTATCTAAATAAATAACTCCTAGACTCTCAAGTTTTTCTTTGTACTCGATAAAACTGTTATCCTCGAAACTCGCTTTATTCGCCCAGCGGAGTTCATGATTGCCAGAAGCATAGTATATCACATATTTTTCTGCTAGTTTTTCAAGTAGATCGATCACAATCTGACAACGATGAGTTTGATGAATGGTTACCATATCCCCTGCTATTAAAATCGCATCAGGATTGCACTCATGAATCTTTTGGATCAGTTTCTCATTATTTTTTCCATACCTATTAAGATGTAAATCCGTAAGACAAATAAATCTCATATCATGAAAAGCCTTTGGGACGGTATCTTGTTGAATCTGATAATTTGTAACCACAAGATTCTTATTTTCAAAGATCTCATAGATTACAAAACATATCACTAATACTAGCAAAGCAATAACAAATGGCATAAATGTTTCCTTTCTTCTAATTCCTAACCATTAGTATTCCACTAATACTATATCTATTGCACCTGGTAATGTCAACTAAAAGAACGTGTAAAGTTCGCATTTAAGAGGAAGAAAGGGCTTAATACAAATTACAATCTCTGCATAAAATTGTGTAGAATTGTAGTTTGTATCAGCCCCCTTTCTAGTTAGAAATATTTATGTAACAACATAGCAAAATAATCCCCATATTTTGCTTTCTTAACTTCACATACTGGGACGATTGGAACTTTTCCAATCTCCGATCCTTTGCAGGAATAAATAACTTCTCCAATTGGCTTTTGTGTACTCAACGGTGCTTGACAATTGTTATCTACCCGGATTTCTTTCGTAATATCCGCTGGTTTTATATCTCCCATACACAGATAAGAGAAAGGTTCTTTCATCTTACCAGCTACGCTTTCCACAACACCTTTTTTCACTTTAATCTCCGGCATCTGAGCTAATTCTTCGCAAGTATCGGTATAGATTTTGCAGTTTGCAAAACCGTAGTTTAATAATTTCGCTGCTTCTGCGAAACGGACTTTGGTGTCTGGAGCTGCCATAACTACTGCAATCAGATCCATATTGTCTCTTCTAGCGGTTGCTGACAGACAGTATTTTGCAAGGCCGGTGGACCCCGTCTTTAGTCCCGTAATGCCATTATAAGATTTGATCAGCTTATTTGTATTGGTCAGACCAAACTTCGTCTGGCCCTTTTTGGTCGTATGTACAAACGTATCCATCCAAACGGTAGAGTAATTGCTGATTTGAGGATGTTTGGTGATCAGTTCACGTGACATAATGGCAACATCCAAAGCACAAGAATAATGGTTATCGGTATCCAGACCATAGCAGTTCACAAAATTCGTATGTTCCATACCAAGTTCTTTCGCTTTCTCATTCATCTTCGCAACAAAGGACTCTTCGGATCCTGCGATAAATTCGCCCATGGCAACGGATGCATCATTTGCACTAGCGATACTGATACATTTGATCATCGTATTGACGTCCTGTGTCTCAAATGGCTCTAAGTATACTTGTGATCCGCCCATACTAGCTGCATGCTCACTTACAGGAACCATATCGGTCAGCTTGATCTGTCCACTATCTAACGCTTCAAAAATCAGCAGTAATGTCATAATTTTTGTAATCGATGCTGGATGAAGTTCCTGCGTCGCATTTTTCTCATAAATAATCTGTCCCGTAGAGCCTTCCATTAGAACTGCTGCCACAGAACTAACATTGATTCCGTCAATATTTGTTTCCGTAATCGGTTCGTTAGCAATCTTGTTAAGAAATTCATCATCGATTTCTGAAAGTGCATCTTCTCCCATATCTTCGTATCTCTCACTCGTTTTTGTTCCCTCCATTTTTTCCTGAGGTGTAGCTTCTGGTGTAACTGTTGTCTTATCTTTTCCTTCTTTCGTAAAGGCTACTTTCGTCCTAGTATTTGCTGCAATCGCAATTGCGGTCTGACTATGCCCTACTAGTAACACAAGAACAAAACAAATTCCTAATATTTTTCTTAAGATACTCTTCGTCTTAAAAACCTCCATAATGATTTTATCCATTCTTGTTAATTATTACTATTTTAGTCGAGCCAGTCTAAAAATATGACAAGTAGATAAGCAAACTTTCAAACATGTTACATTTATGGCACAGATACCTTACAAAATATCTTCTTTCCTTTGGCTTTTGCAGTAATGATTGCATCTCCGGAAGAAACCGCAACGACTTTTCCACGCTTGCTAACCGTTGCAACTGCTTCATTACTGCTCGTATATGATTCAAAGAACCAATTACCAAGAACATTGAGTTTTTTTGATTCTCCAACCTTAAGGGTTACTGAACTGCAATTGAGCTTGATTACTTTAACCCGACAGATTAGAACTTTATCACGAACTTTGACTTTAATAAATGCGGTTCCCGGTCGATATGCTGTCACTTTCCCTAAGTCATTGGCAAACGCCACTTTATAATCGGTGGATGAGAATTTTAGCCGCTGGTTGACATTACGCACCTTTAGATGAAAATGTTCTCCACTAACCAAAACGATATCTCTCTTATTCAGGTAGTTTCCAAACTTCGGTTGATAGAGCCAATAACGAAAATACACAGAAGTCCTCGGAATGATAACCTGATACACAACTGCTACCATCGCGAGGACCATCAATATTCGAATCGCATATTTCGGTAAATGATCGATCATCTTCATAAAAACCACACGCTCTTTTGCTCTTATCCTATCATATGTGCAAAATCTGAATGCTATGATTTCTTGTTATTCTACACTCTTTAGAGATTCGATCATATCGACCTTTTTTAATTTGAAATACGTAAAAAAACAGATCATAAAGGAAAAGACTAGTGTAAGTGCAGCACTAAATATATAACTGATACCTTTGATTAGCCTTCCAAACATGACAGCATCAATCTCACATGTTTGAATGACAAATCCGTGCAATGCTTTTCCAAATCCAATGCCAAGGACAATTCCAAACACAGTTAGGATGATATTTTCACGCATTACATAGGAATTGACCTCTCCGTCATAAAAACCTAGAACCTTCAGAGAAGCCAGTTCCCGTTTTCGTTCGTTAATATTAATATTGCTTAAGTTATATAATACGACAAATGCAAGCAGTCCCGCACTAACAATCAAAACATAAGTAATGATGTTTAGACTCTCTAACATCGAGTGGATTCGTTCATTTAATGCACGAGTCGATGAAATGGACATTACTTCGCTATAATTGGAAAGAATTCGCGAAAACAACTGCTTTTCTGCTGCTTCCTCTTCTGGCACTAAGCGAAGCAGACAAGCGTTGTAGGGAACGGGATTGCCTGTTAATGACTGATAAAGTGGTTTCTTCATAAAAACATAATGTTCTAAATAATTCTCTGCGATTGCATCAACGGTAACATCCACACTCTGATCATCGCCAAGATCTAGATGAAGCTTATCCCCAACGTTAAGGTGCAACATCGAAGCATACTTTTCTGTTACAATCACACCATGATCACCTATTTTATAGTCTTGTTTCGATTCCCGATCACGGAACAAGAAGAAATCATCAAAGGCTACGTCATCATTTAACACATATAATGTTACGGATTTTCTCGTTTCGTTATGAGATCCTTCCATCTTCTTTTTATACAGCAACTGAGCTTTTGTAATCTCTTTTTCTGTTACTAACTGATTGATAAAATCGTTCTTTCCCTGTTCGGTTAGATCATCCACTAAGGCAATTTCACCATCCTGCAGCCATAAATCCTCAAATTGCAGATCTGCCATGACTCCAATCGAGTCTTTCAGACCGAATCCTACAATGATCAATCCCATACAACCGGCAATCCCAATGGTTGTCATAAAGAAGCGTTTTTTATAGCGAAACAGATTACGAAGCGTCGATTTCTTCGTAAAATTGATATGATTCCAGAGCAATGGTATCCGTTCCAATAGAATTCGTTTCCCTGCTTTCGGTGCAACTGGACGCATAAGCTCTGCTGGCTCTGCCATTAAATCCTTCATACAGGCAGCATAGGTTGCGATCATCGTGCACCCAATAGCTAAGACTCCTGCTACAATTGCATCATATGGCTTATAGTTGGTTAAAACATATGGTAATCCAACGTACATGATCCGATATGCATTGATCACTGTAAATGGAAAGATTTTTTGACCAAGCAACGCACCGATCACTGAACCACTAACTGTTGCGAACAAGCAGTATTTCATAAACTTGCCTGCGATTGCTAACTTACCATATCCTAAGGCTTTTAAGATACCAATCTGGGTTCTCTGTTCATCTACCATACGAGTCATTGTCGTCAAACATACCAGGGCAGCAACAAAGAAAAAGATGGCTGGGAAAATCTTTGCAATGGCATCAATTCGATCCGCGTCGTGAATATAGGAAACATAGGATTCCACCCAGTTTCGATCTCCGATGTACCACTTTGGCAAGGAAACAGAATTGAGTTCTTCCTCCTGTTCGGACAGTTGCGTCAATGCTCTAGCTAATTTCGCATCTGCAATCAAAAACTGTTCATTTAGTTCTGACTCCTGTTTGTCAAACTCCTCTTTTGCTTTCCCATACTGTGCTTTTTGTTCCTCTAACGATGACAAAAGTGGAGCAAGCACTTGCTCAATATCACTCTCACTATAATGAATTGCGAAAAGCTTCTCTTTTTTCTCCTTAATTGCTTCCTCTGCTTGCATGATACTGTCGTTAAACTGATTCAACTGTTCCATTGCTTGATCTAGAGATTCATTCGCTGTCTTCTTTTTTTCTTCTAGTTCCTTTACCCTTGCCGCATACTCAGTCTTTGCCTCTAAAAACTTTTGTTTTGGTTCTTCCATCACATCGTCATAGCGCTTTTGACACTGTATCTCAGCAATAACCTCAATCTTGTCTGATATCTTCTTGATTAACTCCTGATATTCCTCGCCGTAACAGTCTAAGGATTTTCCTCCTTTAACAAGCACATACGCTTCGGAATAAACATCCTGAATATAATTTGATTTCTTCAACACCACAAAGCTATTAATCGATCCGTTGCCAATTTCTCCATTTCCACGAAATAAGGATAGATACTTCGCATAGTTACAGCTACCTACGATGGTTAGTTCAACCTCATGCAAACTTTCTTTTAAATCTTGATTCTCCAAAAAAAGTGTGATCGTATCTCCGATCTGATGTCCCGTATTTTTCAAAAATGCAGTATCTACCATACATTCATTCTCTGCTGTCGGCCGACGTCCATCGATAAGATAAAATTGATTTACCGTTTCATTCTCGGAAAACGTCTTCACGACAATATTCTGATCTTCCATTTGAACGAGGACATCCTTGGTATAAGCCCCTTCGACATTAGCAACCCCTTCGATTGCTTCAATTGCATGTATATCCTCTTCACTGATTCCCATAGTTCCTGCAACATATACATCCATAAAGTTGACTTCGTCATAATATGCATCAGAAGACTCCAGCATATCTGCTTTGCAGGCACGAAGTCCAGAATAAAAGGAAACACCTAATGCAACAATCAATAAAATGGACAGAAATCTCATGTAGGTTTTCTTTATTTCCATACGAAAATCTTTATGTAAAGCTTTCTTCTTCACATTCTTCGATTTGACAAACGAACTCATACCAGACCTCCACTTCTTTCAACCAAGACAAAATCAAAGTCATTTTTTAAAGGTTAGTGATATCATTTTGCACTTTTTTGGACTTCAAATTCAATGAGATGAATAGCATAGTTCTGCCACGAAAGACCTCATCAAAACGAGAGCATTTGACGACTGAACTATGTCATTCATCTCATTATTCAAAACTTTTCAAGTACTAAATAAATCTTGGATAGATTTACAATGACTTTTGACATCTACATAGTTTCCTTGTAACAGCCGATGAAATTCACTACCACTTCTGGATACCGTCAGCAGTTACAATGCCGTAGATATGGTTTGGTGCTTCTACTTTCTCATCGGTGATTGTGTAAGCATTTAAGAAACGCTCTTTTGCTAAAGCAAGTTTCTCCTTGTCATTTGCATATAATGAAGCAAGTGGTGTACCAACTTCTACGTAGTCACCAATTTTCTTAAAGATCTTCATACCAACAGTTAAATCAATTTCACTATCCTTTGTCTCACGGCCACCACCAAGGATCAAGGAAGTCATACCGATCTCATCTGTATGGATTTCAGAGATATATCCTGCTTTTGTTGCATATACATCTTCCACTAAGCTGGCTTTTGGGAATTTGTCTGTATCAAATACTGGAGCATCATTCCCGCCCTGACAACGAACGAACTCTGCAAATTTCGCTAATGCACTACCATCTTTAATGGTTCCCATTAATTTTTCACGTGCTTCTTCTGCAGTTGCAACTTCACCTGCACCAAGTAACATATAAGAAGCTAATGTTAAGCTGGCATCTAATAAATCTTCTGGACCATTCCCCTTTAAAGTTTCAATAGCCTCAATTACCTCAAGATTATTACCAACTGCACAACCTAAAGGCTGGTTCATATCTGAGATGACTGCATAAGTTTGGCGTCCTACACCATTACCGATATCAACCATTGTCTTTGCTAATTCAAACGAACCATCTAACGTCTTCATAAATGCACCGCTACCTGTTTTAACATCAAGTACGATAACATCTGCACCTGCTGCAATCTTCTTACTCATGATTGAACTAGAGATCAAAGATATATTATCTACTGTAGCTGTAACATCACGTAATGCATAGATCTTTTTGTCTGCTGGAGCTAAATTTGCAGTCTGTCCAACAATTGCTAACTTCATACGATTTACATTTTCAATGAATTCATCATCACTCAATGCAGTGGAAAAACCTTCAAAACTTTCTAATTTATCAATCGTTCCACCAGTATGTCCAAGACCACGACCAGACATCTTAGCAACTGGTACTCCTAACGCTGCTACCATTGGTCCAATCACAAGAGATGTCTTATCACCAACACCACCAGTACTGTGTTTATCTACTTTCTTGCCTTGAATTGCAGAAAGATCTAACATATCACCACTCTTAGCCATTGCCATCGTAAGATCACATGTTTCCTCCATGCTCATGCCTTTCCAACAAACAGCCATCAAAAATGCGGACATCTGGTAATCAGGAATGCTCCCCTTCGTATAACCATCTATAATAAAGTGAATTTCGTCACTTGTTAAACTCTCACCATTTTTCTTTTTCATAATCAAATCATACATTCTCATAGTGTGCACTCCTTATATCTGTTAATTAAACAAGAACTCATGATTAGTTCCTATAAAGTTTCGCTAACCATTGAAACGATTACAATCGCTTGGCTACGTACCTAATTTAATTATCTAATTTTTCATGCTTTTCTCCATAATATTTATGCATCATACATATGAATAGTATACTCACTCTAAGCATGAAGTACAAGTTATATTTCATTGACAGTAAATGTATTTTTATTTTATATTTGACGCGAGGCTCAAAAAGCTATAAAATATTCCACATATACTAAAATATACCACAAAGAACAAATGAAAGGTCAGGTACCTATTTTATGAGTTTTCACTATGTAAAAGAAGTTATGACTCCAGAAGAACTGAAAAAAGCCTATCCCATGACCCCTTATGGAATTCGGGTTAAGCAAGAACGCGATGCAATGATCAAAGATGTCTTTACTGGGACCTCAGATAAATTCTTGGTTATTATTGGTCCTTGTTCTGCTGATAACGAAGATGCTGTCTTAGATTACATGTATCGTTTAGCAAAAGTTGCAGATAAAGTATCCGATAAGGTAATTATCATCCCTAGAATCTATACAAATAAGCCACGTACCACCGGAGAAGGGTACAAGGGAATCGTTCATCAGCCAGATCCTGAGAAAGAGCCAGATTTGCATGAAGGTCTCGTAGCGGTACGTAAGATGCATCTTCGTGCCATCAATGAAACTGGATTTACAGCTGCAGATGAGATGCTGTACCCAGAAAACTGGCCATACGTTGATGATATGTTATCTTATGTTGCAGTCGGAGCCCGTTCTGTTGAAGATCAGCAACATCGTCTTACAATCAGCGGTATGGATGTTCCAGCCGGGATGAAAAATCCAACCTCTGGCGATTTCTCCGTAATGATGAATTCCTGCGTAGCAGCACAAGGTTCTCATACTTTTTTATACCGCACTTGGGAAGTACAGACGGATGGTAATCCATTGGCTCATACTATTTTACGTGGTGCTGTCAATAAACACGGACAATGCCTTCCAAATTACCACTACGAAGATTTAATCCGTCTGCTGAACATGTATCAAGATCATCCACACCTATTAAACCCAGCAACTATCGTTGATGCAAATCATGCCAACTCCAATAAGATATTCTCCGAACAGCCTCGTATCGTGAAAGAAGTTCTTCACTCCCGTCGAGTAAATGAGGATATTGCAAGACTTGTGAAAGGTGTCATGGTAGAAAGTTATATTGAAGAAGGAAATCAGAAAGTTGGCAACGGTATCTACGGTAAATCCATTACCGATGCTTGCCTTGGATGGAACGATACAGAAAAACTGATTTACACTATTGCAGAAAGTTTATAGAATCTTGTTTAATTTATAGCATTACGTTTGTAGTATATTGAATTACGTTTCTTGTTTATTGAATTACGTTTCTTGTTACTAAATGCCTTTTGCTTCAGTCATCGTTTTTTATGTCTATAGTTATTAAAGATGTAAGAGGCTGTCGCACTTAGTTAAAGATGATTATTTAAAGCACAAGAGGGGGAACGCTTTCGCAATTTTTCAAATTGCGAAAGCGTTCCCCCTCTTATTTGGGCTTATTTCTTACAAAGAAGTCTATATTGGAACTTTGTACCAAAACACTTGTTTTCTTGGGCCTACAGCACAAACTTTTCCCGATTTGGCACAATCCTCACAGTCTAAGCAATTTATAATTCAAGGAGTATCCCTTCCCATTTCTCCAACCACCTACTCGCGTGGGTGCGTACGTTTGTAGACAGAAAATGTACTTGTCTTTTCTGACTGTAAGAATCGCTGAGCTGCGATTACATCAGAAACTCCTAGCAATTCCTGCATACTGTTTAAATCTGCTCCGTTATCAAACATATGAACGGCAAAGGAATTTCGAATGATCTGAAGAGAAACCGTTTCTTCGATTCCCGCTTTCTTTGCATAATCCTTAACAATCTTATAAATTCCTTGTCTCGTAAAGCCATTTCCCATACGATTACAGAACAGAATCTCCTGGTCAGGATTGAGTCTAAAGATATCTTTTAAATACTCAGATAACGCATTTTTTACGGTCTGACCAAGTGGTAACACACGTTCTTTCCCGTCTTTGATAATATGAATACTTCCAAAATCAATATTTACATCACTGATGCGTAGCTGAATCAGCTCCGATGCCTTAATACCTGTTGCATAAAGTAACTCTAAGATTGCTCGATCCCGGCGACCAGCCATCGTACCTAAGTTTGGGGCTTCCAATAATGCGATCATCTGCTCATAGTTAATTGACTTTGGAGCTGTCTTATCTACTTTCGGTGGGTGAATACATTCCGTCGGGTCCTCATCCATCACTCTTTTTCGAATCAGAAAGGAGATAAAATTCTTAATTGATGCAAAACTTCTCGAAACAGTTGCTGCTGATTTATTCTGCTTCTTCTGATATAACATATAAGCCTGCATACGAGTGTCTGTTATCTTAGAAAACTCAGTAACATTTTCGTTCCTAAGATAAGCGATGAACTGTTTCAAATCGGTTGCATATGCCTGATATGTATTACCAGATACTCTCTTTACTTCTTTCAAATAATCTAAATATTGATCCAGCCACTGTTCCATTCTTAACTTCTCCTTTCTTCCTATTCTGTTTTCCGTAGTATACGCTATATTGTTAAGAACTTCGCTACTATAAACTAATTACAGATTTAATTATAATCAACAACGTACAGATTTTCAATAAACTTTCCGGAATAGCATACAAACACTCCGAACATAAATTACTTAGAACAACATTAAAGTTTTTCGAATAAAAAAGCTGCTAACAAACGTTTCCAACAACGCTCCAACTACCAGCGCAGCCAGCATAAATAGGATCACTCGAAAATACTTCTTAATCATTCCGATATTATGCAAACTCGGAGTTGCTTGACCATGATTCATTTCCATTGTTAATTGATAACAGCACTTCATACAAAAAAATGCCACTGGCACGTAAATGATTCCATGCGGTAACAAATAGGTAAGAAATAGAACAATTCCTTTTCCGCCATACGTCATGACCAATGCGGCCAGCAGATAACCAAACTGAAATCCTTTACTGATAATCAGCCAACCAAGATACGGCAATCCTAAAATGGTCAAACTAATCACCCAGACCAAAAAGAAACTTTTGAAACAGGAAAAGAGAATATAACGGAATAGATCCCAATAATGGATGTCCATATTTTTTATTGTATTAAAATATCGGCTACTAATACTGTCAATACCAATGGACAGTAAATTCTGCGATAATTTAGCAAAGATTCCCCCGATTAATAAGCTCAATAAAAAAAGAACTAATGCTAATCTCATTGGTTCTTTTCTTTTCATCTGCGTACCAAGCTGGTTCATTGTATTACCTCCCATGAATGAGTATCCTATCCTAAGATATGATATGATTCATGGGATTAGTACCGATATGTTCTTGTAACTGTTTATATGCGAGGATAGCAGAAATGGTCTTGGCGTCCTGAATCATACCAGTTAAGATCATAGCCGTTAATTCCTCCACAGAATGTCGTTCCACATTCAGGAACTCATCTTCATCGAGATGCTGTTTGGAAGGGAGTAACTGATTTGTATAGTAAATGCTGATTTTCTCGTTGCAAAAAGCAACGGTTGTGTAAATATCAATCAGATGTTTTGTTTCACCAGCACGATATCCTGTCTCTTCCTCACACTCTCTCATCGCAGCTGTCTTACAATCCTCTCCTGGATTAATGCCACCCGCGGGGATTTCAAGAGTATAACGCTGCAATGGATTCCGATATTGACGAACCATAATAATATTACCATCTTCGTCCACCGGAACGATTGCAGCAGCTCCACGATGATCAATCAGATCCCATTTAGCGGTCCTACCATCTGGAAGCTGTATTGTATCTTCATAATAATCAATAATATGTCCCTTGTGTATCAATTTATGGTCGATTTTCTTATAATCTTGCATGTCAAGCCCATCCTCTTTCCATATCCATTCTGATGTTTCTGTAGCACTGTTCCTTAAGGATTTCAACTAATTTAAATCAGAAATCATCTTTTCAATCCGAGATAAACCTTTGTCAATTTTCTCAATGGAGATTGCATAAGAAAGACGGATATGATCATCAAATCCAAAATCCGCACATGGGATTACGGCAACCTGATAATCATTGATCAGGATCTCTGCTAAACGAGAAACTGTTCCAATTACAACACCCTGATATGACATCGTCAGCAGTTCGCTGATATCAATAAACAGATAGAAAGCACCCTGTGGTTTTAATGCATGAATATGAGGAATCTTTGAAACCTTTTCATACATAAATTCTCTTCGCTTATTGAATTCTTTTCTCATAGCTTCTACCGTATCCTGAGGGCCACGCAATGCTTCAATTGCTGCTTTTTGAGCAATGGAGTTTGGATTTGACGTCTGATGAGACTGAATGCTTCCCATAAGCTTTGCGATTTCAACGGAGGAACCAGTATAACCGATTCTCCAACCAGTCATTGCATAACTTTTTGCTAAACCAGAACAAGTAATGGTTCTTTTATAGATTTCTTCATTTAAAGAGGCAATGCTTACAAATTCCTCGTCGGTATAAACAAGATTCTCATACATCTCATCTGCAATCACGTAAATATCTTTTTCCACGACTACTTTTGCAATAGCTTCTAATTCTTCTCTGGAATATAACATCCCCGTTGGATTATTAGGAGTATTTAAAATGAGTGCTTTTGTCTTATCCGTACATGCAGCTGAAATCTGTTCTGCCGTTACCTTATACCCCTGTTCTTTCCCACCACGTACGTAAACAGGAACACCATCCGATAAACGAATGATCTCAGGATAGCTCAGCCAATATGGGGATGGAATGATCACTTCATCTCCAGGATTTAGAATTGCCTCAAATATATTCGTTAAACAATGTTTTCCGCCATTACTGATTACAATCTGATTTGGCTCATAATGAATATGATTAAATCGTTCGAACTTTTCACATACTGCTTGTTTTAGCTCTGGCATACCAGATGCAACGGTATATTTTGTATATCCTTCTTGTATTGCAGTAATCGCAGCCTCATTAATGTTCTGAGGAGTATTAAAATCAGGTTCACCTGCCCCAAATCCAACAACATCAATGCCTCGTGCTTTTAGTTCTTTTGCCTTTGCGGTGATGGCTAAAGTAGAAGATGGTTTCACTGCTTGCGCTTTTCTTGATAATGTCAATGCCATAATTGCTCTCTCCTGCTCATATTTTATTGTTTATGTCTTTTCATTCACGAAATATGTACGATTGTACTGAATGCTGTAGACGTATGACCGATGTTAAGAATAAGAGTTATGGACCATTATATTCCTATATTGTCATATTGTATACACGCATTATATAGTACATTATAACAAATTACGTTCAAATTGCAATCAAAAAAATAATTTCAGGCACAGAAAAAGCCCAAGAAACGAAACGTTTCTTAGGCTTTCCATATTACTAGTTAAAATTACTTAGCATAATCTGTAACACGTGATTCGCGAATCACATTTACTTTGATCATGCCCGGATATTCTAATTCGGATTCAATCTTCTTTGATAAGTCACGGGCAAGTAAAATCATATCATCATCGCTAACCTGATCAGGTACGACCATAACACGTACTTCACGACCTGCTTGAATTGCAAAGGACTTATCAACCCCCTTAAAGCCGTTGGTAATATCTTCTAACTGTTTTAATCGGTTCGTATATGTTTCTAATGTCTCTCTACGAGCACCAGGTCTTGCTGCAGAAATAGTATCAGCAGCTTGTACAATACATGCGATTAAGGACTGGAATTCTACATCTCCATGATGAGCTTCCACCGCATTGATTACAATCGGTGACTCTTTATACTTACGGCATAAATCAACACCAATCTGTACGTGCGTTCCTTCCATCTCATGATCCACTGATTTACCGATATCGTGCAATAAACCTGCACGTTTTGCGATTCTCACATCAACACCTATTTCACCAGCTAATACGCCAGATAACATAGCAACTTCGATGGAGTGTTTGAGTGCATTCTGACCGTAACTTGTTCTAAACTTCATCTTACCTAACAATCTGACAAGTTCTGGATGAATTCCGTGAACACCAACTTCAAGAGTTGCTGCTTCACCTTCCTCACGAATCATTGTTTCAACTTCTTTTTGTGCTTTTTCCACCATTTCTTCAATACGTGCTGGATGAATACGTCCATCTACGATTAATTTTTCGAGGGCAATTCTTGCTACCTCTCTACGAATTGGATCAAAGCCTGAAAGAATAACTGCTTCCGGTGTATCATCAATGATTAAATCTACACCAGTTAAAGTTTCGAGTGTACGGATATTACGTCCCTCTCTACCTATGATTCTACCCTTCATCTCATCATTTGGAAGTTGTACGACAGAAATTGTTGTCTCAGCAACATGGTCTGCTGCACATTTCTGAATAGCAGTAACAACGATATCTTTCGCCTTTTTCTCGGCTTCTTCCTTTGCTCTGCCTTCCATTTCTTTGATCATCATTGCAGTTTCATGTTTCACTTCATCTTCGACAGTTTTAATTAGATATTCCTTTGCTTGTTCGGAGGTTAAACCGGAAATCTTCTCTAATTCAGCAACCTGTTTTGCATGAGATTCTTCCACTTCTAAACGAAGTCGGTCAAGCTCTTGCTCTTTGGCTACTAACTTAGCTTCCTTCTTTTCCAGTGCTTCCGTTTTTCTATCAAGATTTTCTTCCTTCGCTAAAACACGCTTTTCATAACGCTGTACTTCAGCTCGACGCTCTTTTGCTTCTCTCTCTAGCTCATTCTTAGTCTTTAAAGACTCTTCCTTTGCTTCGAGTAAGGCCTCTCTTTTTTTAGTTTCCGCGGTTTTTAAAGCTTCATCTATAATCTCTCTTGCTTTTTCCTCTGCACTACCAATTTTGCTTTCTACAACTTTCTTATAATAGCTGATTGCTAGCTTCCAGACAACAAGAGCAACAATGATTGCAGTCACTATAACAGAAATTAAGATCTTAAAAACATCAGTCACAGGAGCACCTCCTTCTTTATTAAGTTTTCATTGTACATAAATACAACACATAAATTTTATACTGTTTTTATAATTATGTCAAGTATACATTGGAAAAATTTATGCATTTTGTAGTATAATATCACAAAATGTCGAATGACTTTCCATGAAGTTGAATACCCTAGTAAACTGCCTATAAGTACTGGTTTTAACCGACTTCTTCTTCGTAATCTAGGATGTATTTTTCTACAGCGACAGCCACACCATCCTCATCATTGGATGCGGTGATTACATCTGCAATTTCTTTTGCTTCTTTGCAGCCATTTTCCATTGCAACACCAAGACCAGCATACTCAAGCATGGTTAAATCATTTAGGCCATCCCCACATGCCATTAGATGACTACGGTCTTTCTTTAAGATGTGAAGCAGACGATCAAGGGAAGCAGCTTTTTCGATTCCAAGTGGCATAATTTCAAGGAAATACGGTTCGGAAAAGAAGATATTTAGCTTTCCTTTAAATTTTTCTTCTAAACATTCTTTTACTGGAAGTAGTTCTTCATGCTCTCCTAAGATAAGACATTTTGGAACTGGAGTCGTTACAGCCTTTGCTAGATCCTCTATGATATGTGCTTTCGTTCTATTAATGAAACATTCTTTCAATAAATATGGATTATCGTCATCTTCGCATATAATTTCATTTCCACGATAAGTTAACATCGATACACCAAACTGTTTTACAACCTCACATAAGGTTGGGATACAATCCATTGGCAGAACATTTTCATACACCACTTTATCCGTTTTACAATCAATAATCTTTCCACCATTAAATGCAAGAATATATCCACCATGTTCTTTCATATTCAATTCTTTGGCTAATGGGGTAATTCCCATCGTTGGTCTTCCAGAAGCAAGGACTACACTAACCCCTTGTTTCATTGCTTTGAGTAAAGCATCTTTGGTCCTTAATGATATTTCTTTCTTACTATTTGTCAATGTACCATCCAGATCAAGTGCTACAACTTTAATCTCCATGAAATATCTCCTTTTGTATACTGTAAAATTCTATCTTTAATTCATCGATTATTATCCTTAAAAAGTATGTCATAATCCTAAAAAGTCAGAACATACTTATATTACTTTATCGCATTTCTTATGTCAAATGTATTAATTTGTCGAATTGTAGAACGGATGTGTTCCGATGAGAGATGGACAATACAGTACGTCCAGCCTTTGCTTTTTGTAGAACATCGACAACATATGCTTCTGTCGCAGAATCAAGGCTTGCTGTTATCTCATCAAGCAATAAAATCGGTGGATTAGCGACAATCGCACGGGCTATGGATAATAGCTGTTTTTGTCCCTGAGATAACGTTGTAGTCGCAGTTAGCGGCGTATCGATACCATCTGGCAGATGATTGACATAATCCATTAATCCAACAAAATCCAACGATTGTAAGATCTGCTCTCTTGTAATATTCTCATCTTTTAAGCTAATCTGATCCGCAATCGTTCCTTCTATCATTAAAAATTGCTGATCCACATAACCAAAGATCTTTCGTTTTTGGCTATTTGGAATCTTTGAAACTTCATAGGCCCCTAGTTTAATTGAACCGCTCGTTGGTCGTAATAATCCCATGATCAGACGGAACAGCGTTGTCTTTCCTATTCCTGTCCTACCCATAAAAGTAACGGTAGTCCCCGTTTGTATGTCTGCATTTAAATGATCAAACACCTGTGTATCTCCATCATAAGAGAAACATACATTCTCAAACGTTAGGCAGTTTTTTTCTGCAGTCTTTAAGATGGTTTCTGCGGTAAGACGATCATTTTTCTCTATTTCTTCAGGTTCCTCATAAAAATCATTCATACGCTTGATCCCAGACAAACCACTTTGTATACTCTGCAGTTCCATTCCAAGTGCTTCAATTGGACCGAATAAATTCGAAATCAATTCGATGCATGCAGCAACCATACCAAGAGAAATACCAATTAGTTGAATCTGATTGGATGCAAGAATAACGATCAAACTTATTGTAACTGCTCTTGTCACCTGAATGATTGGGGAATAGATGGAATCCAAAAAGTTAACCCGATGGATCGTTTTAAAGTTTTCATCAATACGATGCTGATATAAACGTTCCATATAAGACTCTTTGCTGTAACTTTTGATCATTTTCACA
>JAQXNU010000273.1 GCA_029098165.1 Clostridiales bacterium | reverse complement strand
ATAGCTCGGTCTTCTCATCCAACGAAGAAGTTGCCTCATCAAGAATTAGGAAAGGAGCTTTCTTAATTAACGCTCGAGCAATCGCAATTCTTTGTGCCTGACCTTCTGAGATTCCATATCCACGTTCACCGATAATTGTATCAATTCCGTTTGGAAGTTCGCTAACAAAGTGATATGCAGATGCCGCTTTTAACGCCTCATTGATCTCGTCATCGGTTGCATCTCGTTTTCCCATCAGCACGTTACTTTTGATGCTACCGCTAAATAAGGTATTGCCTTGAGGAACATAAGATAAAAATTCACGGGAATTGCCATTTGCGATTTGTTCCTCCCCTTTTTCATTACGGAAAAGGATATTTCCTTGATTGGCATTCATAAAAGCCATGATCAATCGGATTAAAGTGGTTTTTCCAATACCGGATTCGCCAACAATTGCAACAAACTCATTTGGACGAATGGACATACTGGTATGTTCTAATAAGAGCTCATTAGTATAACCAAAGGATAAATCCTGAATTTCTACACCAATCTGTTTTGGTTCGATGCTACCTTCTAATCTTGTCTCAAGAGGTAACTCTTGTATTTCCATGACACGACCAGCGGAAGCAAGAACCGAAACAATGCTTGGTATTGTATTTGCTAATCCTAGGATCGGTGACTGAATACGGTTCACTAAAGATAAGAAGACGCTCATCGTACCGTAAGTGATTGCTTTGGTTGATAATTTCACCGCACCCCATGCAAAGGCTAGGATATAGCCACCCTGGAAACCGAATCCGATTGCAGAAGAGGCAATCAGTCCCATTTTTGTTTTCTTAAATACCCAGTAAAACCGCTCATTTCTTAGTTCACTTAGACGTTCCGAGGAATACTTCTCAGAACAGAAAGTCTTAATAATCAGTATATTACTTAAACTTTCTTGAATAAAGGAGCGATAAGCGGATTCAGATTCCTGTACTTTAACCTGTAGCCTCTTTAACTTACGGCCTAGCCAAAAGCTTACAATTACACAGATTGGTGCAATTAAGACTGCAAACACTGCAAGAAGCGCATCGTATTGTACTAACACCGTAAATGTAATGATAAACTCAACACATAAAGTAATGATAGATGGAATAACAGATGCAATTCCGTTGGCTATATTTCCGCAGTCGCTTGTAAAACGAGTCATTAGATCACCGGTATGATATTTCAGAATCTGATGATATGAGGTATTCAGAATCTTATCGTAGATTTGCTTTCGAATTCCGAATGAGAATTTCTCATTGATCATGACAGCGAACAAGGAACTTATGATACCGATGATTTGAACTATGATGATCACTACGACATAGAGAATAATCTTACTTTTAAAGTCTCCACCATTGATCGCATTATCAATAATTTGCTTTCCGATTACCGCCATGCCGACGGAGATACCAGAGGAGGCAGCATTAATAAGCATGAGTAAGGTTAAAGACGGTATGTATGGTTTGGTATAAACAAAAAGCCACTTGGCATAGCCCGAAGTACCTTTAAACTTTTTGAACCAGTTAGTAATTGCATTCATTCTATATACTCCTACTGTTTGGAATCGATATATGTTTTGATTGTATCAACAGCTCCTTGATCAGGCAGGCATTCTAAGAAACAGCAAAGAGTCTTTGGTATTAAGTGCTCCACTATTGATAGATTAAGATTTGACAGTTCTTTTGTCCATGTTGGAGTAAAACATCGTGCACAACAGCGAAGAACTGCTTCAAATAAAGTAAGTTTGCTTACTCTATTATGACAGGCTTGTGCCAGAAAGACTATTCCACCGAGTAATACTCTGCGATTCAAGTATTTACCAGAAGTTCCGCACCAAGGAATGCCATAAGCAACAGGAATATCATCTTCTAGAGCGAGGACAGTGATATCACCATCCAAGATGTCTACGTGAAAACGCTCGACCCACATATTGGTATGTGTTGTCTTCCCCGTTCCTGAAGAGGCTGAGAAAAGATAAGCCTTTTCCTTATAGATGATGGAGGAGGAATGAATTGCTATCATACCTTTTTTCTGAATCCACAATAAGAAAACATCACGTATTGCATAGAATAGATAATCTACGGTGCTTAGGTTTAAGCCAGTGTTAGGTGATAGAATCGGTTTGCAAGAATCGTCACTAAGTGAGCCTGTAAGATATATCATGGCTCGGCGAGCATGTTCATCATAAAAACAGGCATTTACACTGCAAGAATCTTCGTAAAATAAAAGAAAACCATCCTTTGTAGAATATGCGGACATATACTTTGAATGGATCAAAGGTTCATTTTCAGGTCTTTTCAGGTTAGTATTTTCTTGCAATTCAAACGTTAGATCAATCGGTTTCTTCCCATCACTAGAAAAAGATTTCATGTATGGATGGATATACGAGATATCCCAGTTAAGTGCAATAATCTGCCCTGCAATTTCGTAAATGTTCATTAAAGACATCCTTCCTTTACATATTCAGTCAAAAGATGCATACTATTCATATGTGCAAGGAATTCGTTGAGATCATTGACAATTATCTCTTTTTCTTGTTCGGTAGCTTCATATTCTTTCATCAAAGCATCTACTACTTCATTATATGTACAATTGTTTTCGAGTTGTTTCCAAATAAAAGCACCAGTTTCATTTAGATGCAACATGCTTTTGTAATCTACAACATTTTGTCCCACTGGAATTACAACATAGTTGCCAGCGATTTCTTTTAACATATAGCCATCAGCTATTTTCATATACGTTACCTCTCTTTTATATAGTTCTTGAAAAAATAATGTAAACTTCTTCCTATAATATACCTTTTTCGAGTATAAAAGTCAATCAAAGATCCATATTATGGGCTATTATGGGAAATAAAGTTGTAAAGAAAAAATATATAATTCGACATCAACATGTAAGAAAAATACGAAATAAATTAAAAAAGCCTACTATCTTTGTTGACAAAAATAGGAATATGTAGCAAAATAGTTAAGGTATATAAGGGGGTATCTAGAATGGTAAAAGAAATACAGGAGGATCATATTCCGGCTGATGCATGGATACCTATATTCCTCGATATGCTGAATGAAGGAAAACAAATTAAGATTTCACCACACGGTTTTAGTATGTATCC
>JAQXNU010000272.1 GCA_029098165.1 Clostridiales bacterium | reverse complement strand
GGATGATCCATGATGAATGTAGGCTGAATTAAGTTTTCTTCTACGAATTCCTCGAAGAATAAGTTTAAGATATCTCCACGTTTGTGACGTGCTTCATAATGAACACCTTTTTCGTCAGCGATCTTCTTAGCTTCTTCTGTTGTCTCGATTGTAGAGAAGTCAACACCAGCGTACTGCTTAACAGCATCGATCATAGTTAATCTTGCAAATGGCTTACCAAGATCAATTTCAACATCACCATAAGTAATCTTAGTTGTACCGCAAACTTCCTGTGCAAGGTGACGGAACATATCTTCTGTTAAATCCATCATACCGATATAATCAGTATATGCCTGATATAATTCCATTAATGTAAATTCTGGGTTATGTCTTGTATCAAGACCTTCGTTGCGGAATACTCGTCCAATTTCATAAACTCGTTCCATACCACCAACGATCAATCTCTTTAAGTATAACTCTAAGGAAATACGTAATTTAACATCTTCATCTAACGCATTGTAATGAGTTTCAAAAGGTCTTGCAGCTGCACCACCAGCGTTGCTTACTAACATAGGTGTTTCAACTTCCATAAATCCTCTCTCATCAAGATAACGACGGATCGCGCTGATAATCTTAGAACGAGCGATAAATGTTTTCTTTACATTTTCGTTCATGATTAAGTCTGTATATCTTTGACGGTAACGAATATCTGTGTTAGTAAGTCCGTGATATTTCTCAGGAAGGATCTGTAAGCTCTTAGATAAAAGAGTTACTTCTTCTGCATGAATTGAAATTTCACCTGTCTGTGTTCTGAATGCAGGTCCTTTAATACCAACGATATCACCGACATCAAATTTCTTGAAATCAGCGTAAGCATCTACTCCGATGCTGTCTCTTGCAACATAAGACTGAATATTTCCTTGTAAATCCTGTACGTTACAGAAAGATGCTTTACCCATAACACGTTTGCTCATGATACGGCCTGCTACAGCAACTTCTTTTCCTTCTAATGTTTCAAAATTTTCTTTGATTTCCATGCTATGATGAGTTACATCATATTTCATGATCTGGAATGGATCTTTCCCTGCTGCCTGTAAATCTGCAAGTTTTTGTCTTCTAACTTTAAGCAGTTCATTAATATTAACTTCTTGAACTTTTTGTTCTTTTTTCACGTTCTTTTCCTCTGCCACGCTATGTTCTCCCTTTCTATACATAGAAAACGACCAATGAAATGCATAGCAATTCAACTGGTCGCCATCCGTAATCCGTCTTCAACAGTGACCTTGTGTCACACTTTCACCACTTAGGCTTTACCTAATAGTACTAGTTTGATTTCTGAATCTCAAGTACTTTATATTTAAAAGTATTGCCATTAATCTCAACTTCAATAATATCGTTATGTCTTTTTCCGATTAATGCTTTACCTACAGGAGATTCATTGGAGATCTTTCCTTTTAAGCTGTTCGCTTCTGTGGAACCAACAATCTTATACTCCAACTCATCATTATATTCTAAATCTAAAATCTTAACTTTACAACCAATATTGATTACATCAACATCTACTTCGTCTTCTACGACAACTTCTGCATTCTTTAGGATCTTATCAATTTCTTCGATTCTAGCTTCGATGTCTCTTTGTTCGTCTTTTGCTGCGTCATATTCCGCGTTTTCAGACAAGTCACCTTGTTCTCTTGCTTCTTTGATCTTAGCAGCTACCTCTTTACGTCTATTAACCTTTAAGTCTTGAAGTTCATCCTCTAACTGCTTTAAACCAGCATAAGTTAAAATATTTTTCTTTTCTGCCATTGAAATACCCTTCCTCCATACTACATTATTCTCTAGTGAAATATATCATTGCAGTCGACACTCATAAGCATAAAAACGATATAATACCAATATTCAAAGTATTATATCGTATTCAATATAACTTGTCAACAAGTGGACCCCGATATATTTATACATTTATATGAGATATTGCTTACTTTTTTAACCTGAATTTAAAATATAAAAATTTATTCTTGCAAATTTCTTTGACACTATTATACATAACTTTTTTGATTCTATACCTCTCAAAAATCTCCAGTCCTCAAACACTTACTTCCTAAAAATACCTATTTGCTGTTTTCTAATTTTATGAATGAATGGTATTGTTTCTGCACAACCTCTAAATGTATAAATTATCAGATGTTATATTCATTCCTACAATTTTATGTTTACAATTTGGTAATCATTGCTTATTTTACCAAATAGTATATGTTATTTGGTAATAATGGTGCAAAATTCCATTTGTTTTCGCACAAAAGCAGAAAGAAGTACTTTACTATTTGATACTTTGATGATACTCTTTTAAGGTGTATTTTAACAAATACGCATATCTAAGTTCTTTAGGAGGATATTGAAACATGGCTAGAAAAATGAAAACTATGGATGGTAACACCGCAGCAGCTCACGTGTCATACGCGTTTACTGATGTAGCCGCTATCTATCCTATTACTCCTTCTTCACCTATGGCCGATTACACAGATATGTGGGCTACTCAGGGAAGAAAAAATATTTTTGGACACGAAGTAGTGTTATCCGAAATGCAATCCGAAGCTGGTGCTGCTGGTGCAGTTCACGGTTCTTTACAAGCAGGTGCTTTAACTGCAACATATACTGCATCCCAAGGTTTATTATTAATGATCCCAAATATGTACAAGATCGCTGGTGAATTATTACCAGGTGTTATTAACGTAACAGCTCGTGCAATCGCAAGCCACGCTCTTTCTATCTTTGGTGATCACTCAGATATTTACGCAGCACGTCAAACTGGTTTTGCAATGCTTTGCTCCGGTAACGTTCAGGAAACTATGGATTTAGGTGCTGTTGCTCACTTAACAGCAATTAAAGGACGTGTACCTTTCATGCACTTCTTCGATGGTTTCAGAACTTCTCACGAAATTCAGAAGATCGAAATCTGGGATTATGATGATCTAAAAGATATGGTTGATATGGATGCTGTAGAAGCTTTCCGTAACCGTGCTTTAAATCCAGAACACCCAGTTCAAAGAGGTACTGCTCAGAATCCTGATATCTTCTTCCAGGCAAGAGAAGCATGCAACCAGTACTACAATGCAATTCCAGATTTAACTCAGGAATACATGGACAAAGTAAATGCTAAAATCGGTACAAATTACAAACTCTTCAACTACTACGGTGCAGCTGACGCTGAACACGTAATCATCGCTATGGGTTCCGTATGTGATACAATTGAAGAAACTATCGATTACATGAACGCTAACGGCGGAAAAGTTGGTTTAGTTAAAGTTCGTCTTTACAGACCATTCTCTGCAAAACACCTTATCGAAGCAATTCCAGCTTCTGTTAAGAAGATCACTGTTCTTGATAGAACAAAAGAACCAGGTGCTCTTGGCGAGCCACTCTACTTAGACGTAGTTGCAGCTCTTAAAGATACTCAGTTCACAAATATTCCTGTATTTACAGGTCGTTACGGTTTAGGATCTAAAGATACAACTCCTGCTCAGATCGTTGCCGTATACAACAACACAGAAAAGAAAATGTTCACAATCGGTATCAACGATGACGTAACAAATCTTTCTCTTGAAATCAAAGAAAATCCAGATACAGCAAACGCTGGAACTACTTCTTGTAAGTTCTGGGGTCTTGGTGCAGATGGTACTGTAGGTGCTAACAAGAACTCCATTAAGATCATTGGTGATCATACTGATAAGTACGCTCAGGCTTACTTCGATTATGACTCTAAGAAATCTGGTGGTGTAACTATCTCCCACTTACGTTTCGGTGATAGCCCAATTCGTTCCACTTACCTTATCAACAAAGCTGATTTCGTAGCATGTCACAATCCTGCTTACGTTCGTAAGTACAACATGGTTCAGGATCTTAAGAAGGGCGGAAGCTTCTTACTTAACTGTTCTTGGGGTATGGAAGAAATCGAAAAGCATTTACCAGGTCAGGTTAAGAGATACATGGCTCAAAACGATATCAAGTTCTATACAATCGATGGTATCAAGATTGGTAAAGAAGTTGGTCTTGGTGGACGTATCAATACAATTCTTCAAGCTGCATTCTTCAAATTAGCAAACATCATTCCTATCGAAGATGCTGTTAAGTATATGAAAGATGCTGCTACAGCTTCTTATTCTAAGAAGGGTGATGACATCGTTAAGATGAACCATGAAGCAATCGACCGTGGTGTTGAAGGCGTTGTTGAAATCAAGATCCCTGCTGAATGGGCTAACGCTACTGATGAAGACTTAAGCGTAACTTGTACAGAAGGTAAACCAGAAATCCTTAAGTATGTTAACACTATCTTAAATTCTGTTAACTCTCAGACTGGTAACGACCTTCCTGTATCTGCATTCGTAGATGATGCTGATGGTACTGTTCCATTAGGAACTGCTGCATACGAAAAACGTGGTATCGCTGTCGATGTTCCAGTATGGAATCCAGAAGTATGTTTACAGTGTAACCTTTGTTCTTATGTTTGTCCTCACTCTGTAATTCGTCCAGTTGCTATGACGGAAGAACAGGCTGCTAAGATGCCAGAAGGCGCTAAGTCTGTTGCCATGAAGGGTACAGATAAGACATTTGCAATTACAATCTCCGTACTTGACTGTACAGGATGTGGTTCTTGTGTAACTGTTTGTCCTGAAGTAAAAGGCCAGAAAGCACTTTCTATGGACTTATTAGACAAACAATTAGAAGTTCAGAAGATGTTCGACTACGGTGTAACTTTAGAAGAGCCAGCTGACGTTATCGAAAAATTCAAAGAAACTACAGTGAAAGGTTCTCAGTTCAAACAGCCATTACTTGAGTTCTCCGGAGCATGTGCTGGTTGTGGTGAAACACCTTACGCTAAATTAGTCACTCAGTTATTCGGTGATAGAATGTATATTGCAAACGCTACTGGATGTTCTTCTATCTGGGGTGGTTCTTCTCCATCTACACCTTATACTGTAAATAAAGAAGGGAAAGGTCCAGCTTGGGCAAACTCCTTATTCGAAGATAATGCTGAGTTTGGTTACGGTATGCAATTAGCTCAGTTAGCTCTTAGAAAACGTTTAATCAACGCTGTTGAAAACTTATCTACAGTTGCTGAAAAAGAAGATATCAAGGCTGCAATCGATGAATTCTTATCAACGAAAGATTCTTCCACAAGAAATGCTGTTGCTTCTAAGAACTTAATCAAAGCATTAGAAAACTGTGACTGCGATAACGCTGACAGAAAGTATATCTTAGACAATAAGAGCTTCTTATCTAAGAAATCTCAGTGGATCTTCGGTGGTGACGGTTGGGCTTACGACATCGGCTTCGGTGGTGTAGATCACGTTCTTGCTGCCGGACAGGATGTAAACATCATGGTATTCGATACTGAAGTTTACTCCAATACAGGTGGTCAGGCTTCTAAGGCTACTCCTACTGGTTCTATCGCTCAGTTCGCTGCTGCTGGTAAGACTACTAAGAAGAAAGACCTTGCAGCAATCGCAATGAGCTATGGTTACGTTTATGTAGCACAGATTGCTCAGGGTGCTGATTACAATCAATGTATCAAGGCCATCACAGAAGCGGAAGCTTATCCAGGTCCATCCTTAATCATCGCTTACGCTCCATGTATCAACCATGGTATTAAGGGCGGCTTAAAGGGTGCTCAGACAGAAGAGAAACGTGCAGTTGAAGCTGGTTACTGGCACTTATTCCGTTTCAATCCTGCATTAGCTGAAGAAGGAAAGAATCCATTCATCTTAGATTCTAAAGCTCCTAAGGCTAGCTATCAGGAATTCATCCAGAGCGAAGTTCGTTACAACAGACTTTCTAGAACAAATCCAGAAAGAGCTAAAGAATTATTCGCTAAGGCTGAAGCAGATGCTAAGGCTAAATACGAAAAACTCGTTAAAATGGCTGAAAACTTACTTTAATTAAAGTAAGTGAGTATTTTTACTCATAGATATTTAGATTCTCTCATCTAATAGAATCAGATAAAGTTTCGCGAACTTTATCTGATTCAAAAGAGGCTGTAAAAAACTGAAAAAAAGCCGAGTGTGCGAGTTTGGGAATCACATTAGAATTTGGCTAAGTCCGGCCGAAGGGAAAGGCAGCCAAATTCTAATGTGATTCCCAAACTCCCTCCTCGTTGTTCTTTTTGCAGTTCTTCACAGCCCCTTTTACATATCTATTTTAAATGTTCTGTCAGATACTGTTCTAGGGAATCTACAGGGATTGTCTCCTGCTTCATCGTATCACGATCACGAACTGTTACTAAGCCCTGCTCTAATGTCGTATCATCAATTGTAATGGCATATGGAATACCGATCGCATCAGCTCGACGATAACGCTTTCCAATGTTAGCTGTCTCATCATACGATACCATAAAACTATTCTTTAGCTTCTGATAAATGCGAACAGCTTCTTCGGAATGACGCTTCTTAATTAATGGGAGGCAGATTGCCTTAATTGGCGCTAAGACTGGCTTTATCTTCAAAACAGTTCTGGTTGTTTCATCAGGAAGCGTTTCTTCTTCCAATGCTTCAAATAAAACTGCTAGTACGGTACGATCTAAACCATAGGTAGACTCAATAATATATGGAATATATTTTTCTCCCGTCTGCTCATCAAAGTACTCCATGGACTTCTTCGAGTACTCCTGATGTCTTGTTAGATCAAAGTTCGTTCGATTATGAGTGCCGTTAATCTCACCCCATCCAAATGGGAACAAATATTCAATATCACAAGCAGCCTTTGCATAATGAGCTAATTTCTCATGGTCGTGATACCGCAATTTATCTTTTGGCAGACCAAGATACTGAAAGAACTCGATACCATACTCCTTAAAATAATCATACCACTTCTCATCCTCACCCTGTTTACAGAAGGTCTGATATTCCATCTGTTCAAACTCGATGGTACGGAAGGTAAAATTGCCAGGTGTAATCTCGTTACGAAATGCTTTACCAATCTGGCCAATACTAAATGGTAGCTTAGCTCTCATCGTACGCTGAACATTTAAGAAGTTTACATACTCACCCTGTGCGTTCTCAGGCCTCAAATAGACCGTATTTGCACTGTCCTGCGTAACTCCTCGCTGCGTTGCAAACATCAGGTTAAATTGACGGATATCAGTGAAATTAGAGCTACCGCACTTCGGACAAGGGACATTATTCTTTTTTATATAATCAATCATCTCTTCATTGGTCATCGCGTCTGCATGAATAGAAGGATCAAACTCCTCAATCAGATTATCTGCCCGATGTCTGGTTTTACACTCCTTGCAGTCTAATAGAGGGTCTGTAAAGTTACTAAGATGTCCGCTTGCTTCCCAAACCGTAGGATTCATAAAAATATCAGCATCCAACTCATAACTATTATCTCTCTTTTGAATAAAGTAATATCTCCAAGCATCTTTGATATTGTTCTTCAATCTCGATCCTAATGGACCATAATCCCAAGTATTTGCCAAGCCACCATAGATATCGCTACCTTGAAAGATAAATCCATACTGATTGCAGTAACTAACTAGTTCGTCCATTGAAAATTTCTTCATATAACTTCCTCCTTTTAATAAATAAGAAAAAAAACGCCCTAAGCTAATAAAAGCTTAGGGCGAACAATACAAAGTCCGTGGTACCACCTAAATTCAGATTTCTCTGCACTCATCAGACACATATGACTACTTTATGTCCTTCCTCTGTAACGTAAGGATTACGGCATACTCTACTAGAAACGAATTCGTTCAATCTGCAGCTCAAAGACGCCTTCTATACTACTTTAATAAAGATTTGCACCTACCATCTTCTCTCTGAAATAAAGTTAATATATACTACTTCTCATCATAGCTTTATCCTTACTATATTCCTCCTCCTAACTGTTGTCAATGCTAATTTACTAATAAATTCGATTTTTTAAAGATACTTCCATATACATACGATATTTTATAATAATTATACGAAATCATATTGCTTATCCTATAAGAAAACGTATAAAATAAGGGTATTAAGACTTTATGAAAGGAGTACTTTATGAATCCAGAATACAAACAAGCATTAATAGAACATAAAGCTGACTTAAAGAATGCTTTATTAAGAGTCGCTGGTAACGAAGATATTTACGAGAGACTTCTTCAGAAATTTCTTCTTGATCAAAATTTCTCGAATTTAAAGACATGCCTTACTACCCAAAACTATGAGAATGCTTTTCCATATGCACATACACTGAAAGGATTAGCAGGTAACTTAGGGTTAACGCCAATCTATGAATCTGTAGATCCAATTGTCGAACTCCTTCGTAACAATACTACAGAAGGCATTTCAGAGCTTTTTCTATCCCTAGAACAAACATATAATGATTTTTATAATTTAATCCGTAGTTATACATAAACCTCAAAAGTAAAAGTGTGCTATGAAACAAAAAAGGAACCGGGAAAAAGGTCAAAAGAGTAATGAGGAGAGAGGCGGGAAATCATATTAGAATTTGGCTGCCTTTCCCTTTCGGCCGGACCTAGCCAAATTCTAATATGATTCTCCGTCTCTATCCTCATTACTCTTTTTGCTTTTTTCAAAGCCTCTTCTTTGTGATACGAAAAAACGCTTTGAAAGCATCTTGCTCGCAAAGCGTTTAGAACAGGGCTACAAGGATTCGAACCTTGAAATGCTGGAATCAGAATCCAGTGCCTTACCATTTGGCGATAGCCC
>JAQXNU010000271.1 GCA_029098165.1 Clostridiales bacterium | reverse complement strand
ATCTGCTATCCGAAGGAAAATATTGATACATACATGGAAATCATAGAGACAGGTGGCATAATATCAGAGTATCCACCAGGATTTCAGCCAATCGCTGCTAATTTTCCAATGAGAAATCGAATCATCAGTGGCATATCAGATGGTATTTTATTGGTGGAAGCAAGACAGAAAAGTGGGTCCTTAATTACGATGGATTATGGTTTAGACCAAGGGAAAAATATTTATGCTTGCCCGGGTCGGATTACGGATACACTCAGTTATGGAACGAATCACATCATACAGATGGGTGGAAAGCTTGTGATGAGTCCTGAGGATATTTTTGAGGACTTTGGATTGCATGAAAGTGAAGGTAGCTGTATCGAGAAGGAAATACTTGGTGGTGTGGAACTTCAGGTTTACGACTGTCTTGAATTGATGCCAAAACATATAGAAGAAATCTTACAAGAGACCGGTTTGACAATGGAACAGGTGTCAGAGGTACTATTCCAATTGCAGCTTACTGGTTGTATTAAACAAGTGGCAGGGAACTACTATTCAAAAACGATGAGTAAATAGCATTTGCTGATGATATGAATAAGTTCGTGTAATATGGAGATATATTTGGTTATAATAAACTACATATAAAATAGAAATTGTCTCATTTTGGTTAAATTTTTCGATTGAAATTAAGGTAGGATTTTGAAAAAAAATCATAATGTGCTTGAAATGGAAGAAAAAATGGTTTATGATTGATGAAGTTTGATTCTGGTATGGAATCCATTTGCCAATATAATTGGGGAATAAGAAGCCGCATTGGAACATAAAATGAAACAGGCTACAAGGGAATGTGGCATTGTGAATTAGACTATGACTGAGATAAGTTCTCTATTATTTACTTGAATTCGTGATAAGGGGTGGTAATTATGCCAAAATATCTTGTGATTGTAGAATCACCTGCAAAAGCGAAAACTATTAAGAAATTCCTTGGTAACAATTACGAGGTTATGGCTTCTAATGGTCATGTGAGGGACTTGCCTAAGAGCCAATTGGGATTTGATGCTGAACATGATTTTGAACCAAAATACATCACAATTCGAGGAAAGGGAGAACTTTTAGCAAAACTTCGTAAAGAAGTGAAGAAAGCTGATAAAGTATACCTTGCAACTGACCCCGATCGTGAAGGGGAAGCGATTTCGTGGCATTTGCTGAAATCCTTGAAGTTAGATGAAACAACTGCAAATCGAATCACATTTAATGAGATTACGAAAAATGCAGTTAAGTCTTCGATAAAACACCCGAGAAAAATCAACCTTAATTTAGTAGATGCGCAGCAAACTCGAAGAATGCTTGATCGTATGGTAGGATATAGAATCAGTCCTCTGCTTTGGGCAAAGGTGAAGAGAGGATTAAGTGCGGGACGTGTACAATCAGTAGCATTACGCATCATCTGTGATCGTGAAGATGAAATCAATGCATTCATCCCAGAGGAATACTGGAACTTGGACGCAAAGTTTCGTGTTGAAGGAGAGAAGAAGCCTCTTGTGGCAAAATTATCACAACGTGATAATCAGAAGATTACGATAAGATCGGAAGAAGAGTTAAATGAAATCCTGAAAGAATTAGAGGATGGAACTTATGTGATCAGTGAAGTAAAGAAATCCAGTCGCCAGAGAAAAGCTCCACTTCCATTTACAACAAGTACATTGCAACAGGAAGCTGCGAAAGTCCTAAATTATTCCACTCAAAAAACAATGAGATTAGCGCAACAGTTGTATGAAGGTGTTGATGTGAAAGGACATGGCACGATCGGTTTAATCTCTTATTTACGTACCGACTCTGTTCGTGTAAGCGAAGAAGCAGATGCAGCAGCAAAACAATTTATTTATGATAATTATGGAGAAAAGTTTGTAACTACCCATGACGTTAATAAAGCATCAGGTAAAAAGATTCAGGATGCTCATGAAGCGATTCGTCCAACTTATGTAGATCTGACACCTGTGATCGTAAAAGAATCGTTAAGCAGAGATCAGTTCCGTCTTTACCAGCTGATTTGGAAGCGTTTTATTGCAAGTAGAATGCAGTCTGCAAAATATGAGACCCAGACTGCAAAGATTGATGGTAATGGATATCGCTTCACTGTTGCAGCATCTCATTTGATTTTTGATGGTTTTATGACAGTATATCAAAGCAGTGATGATGAGGAGGAGAACATCTCCTCGACATTAAAGAAACTAGAAGTAAACACAGAATTGAAGTTAAATGAACTCAATGAAAGTCAGCATTTTACTCAGCCACCTCCACATTACACAGAAGCAACCCTAGTTAAGGCATTAGAGGAATTAGGAATTGGTCGTCCAAGTACCTATGCTCCTACAATTACAACAATTATCGCAAGAAGATATGTAATTAAGGAAAATAAAAATCTCTATGTAACAGAACTTGGTGAAGTTGTTAATAAAATTATGAAGACAGCGTTTCCATCCATTGTTGACGTAAACTTCACTGTAAATTTGGAAGCTTTACTAGATGGGGTAGAAGATGGAGCGGTAAACTGGAAGACAGTAGTCAGCAATTTTTATCCTGATCTTGAAGATGCAGTCAATCAGGCAGAAGCTCAGTTAGAGCAGGTTAAGATTGAAGATGAGAAAACGGATGTCATCTGTTCGGAATGCGGACGTAATATGGTCATTAAGTATGGTCCTCATGGTAAATTCTTGGCTTGCCCTGGGTTCCCAGAGTGTCGAAATACAAAGCCTTATCTTGAAAAGGTTGGTGTCGCATGTCCGAAGTGTGGCGCTGATGTAATTGTTCGTAAGACGAAAAAAGGTAGACGTTACTTCGGATGTGAAAACAATCCAGAATGTGATTTTATGTCATGGCAGAAGCCTTCAAATGAGAAATGTCCGAAATGTGGTGGTCCATTAGTGGAAAAAGGTACAAAACTCGTTTGTATGGATGAAGTTTGTGGATTTGTGAAAAATAAAGAAGCATAAAAAGTAATTCGTTAGTTGATTTACATGAAAAGGGCTGTGAAAAAACAGTAAAAGAGATGAATGTGAGACGGGGAATCATATTAAAATTTGGCTGTCTTTCCCTACCGGACGGACTTAGCCAAATTCTAATATGATTCCCCGCCTCTATCCCTGATGCTCTTTTTGCTGTTTTTTTCACAGCCTCTTTTTTTCGAAAAGAATAAAGATTTTAAACAAATATATGAAAAAAAAACAAAATGTGTGTCAAAATAACAATTTTAGTATTGTTTTTTAAAAAAAATTATGATAAAATTTAAAGCAGAATGAAAAGGTATATTATACCACTTAGTTTTGCTGCAAGGCAGACCAAAAAGAAGGTCACGGGGGTTCTCAAATGAGCGTACAATTGTTGGACAAGACAAGAAAAATTAATAAGTTATTGCATAATAATAACTCACACAAGGTTGTGTTTAATGACATTTGTTTGGTTCTTAGTGATATCTTGGAGTCAAATATCTTAGTCATTAGCAAGAAAGGCAAGGTTCTCGGAATTAAGAATCGTGCAGATATTCCGCCAATCAATGAATTAATCAAAGATGCTGTTGGTGGATATATTGACACAATGTTAAATGAAAGATTATTAAACATTTTGTCTACAAAAGAAAACGTCAATTTGGCAACTCTAGGATTTGAGTTTGAAGGCGTGAATGATTATCAAGCAATAATTACTCCAATTGATATTGCAGGCGAGAGGTTAGGGTCCTTGTTCTTGTATAAGAATAAAGAACAGTATTCCATCGATGATATTATATTAAGCGAATATGGCACAACCGTCGTTGGACTAGAGATGATGCGTTCAGTGAACGAGGAAAATGCTGAGGAAAATAGAAAAGTACATATTGTGAGATCTGCGATAAGTACCTTATCGTTTTCAGAATTAGAGGCAATTACTCATATTTTTGAGGAGTTGGAAGGAAATGAAGGAATTTTAGTAGCTAGCAAGATTGCTGACCGCGTTGGCATAACGAGATCAGTAATTGTGAATGCACTGCGTAAATTTGAGAGTGCAGGCGTGATTGAATCAAGATCTTCCGGTATGAAAGGAACTTATATTAAAGTTCTTAATGATGTTGTATTTGATGAACTAAAAAAGATGAAATAGTATAAAAGTGTCAGTAAATTGAGATTTCGATTTACTGACACTTTTTTGGCAATGAGAACCTAAAAAGAGCAAACTTAAGTTTCTGAAAAAAAGGCATAAAATACGTATATTTGGAAATATAGTACCATAAAGTTGTTTCCATAAAGTTGTTTCTTTATTAAACACAAAGATGACAAAAATCCCCAAAAGTTTGCTTTTTTGGCGCCAATTACTCCGTGAAGATACAAATTGTGGCATAAAACTACATATTTTTTAAATATATCTTGTGTTTTTCTTACAAAATATTATATAATATATCTAGTATTCAGAGTATCAGTGTGTTTTAATTTGTGCAAAAAAGAAAGAAGATTAAGCATTTTATTTGTAGTCAAATGTAATGCGAGAAAAAAAGTAAATGAATTATATGAAGGAAGGAATTAGATGATAGGATCAAATGCATTTAATTACATCAATGTATTAGATAAGGCTGCTGATGCAAGCATGGTACGCCAGCAGGCACTCAACAATAATATAGCAAACAGCAGTACACCTAATTACAAGAGGAAAGATGTAAAATTTGAATCATATTTACAAAAAGAGTTGAGTGGAAAAGGTACATTAGATGAAAAGGTCGCTAATACAAATCTTTCTAAATTAAATTCGTCAATTTATACAGATTGTAAAGAGTTAAGCTATCGTAAGGATGGAAACAACGTAGATATTGATGTAGAACAAGCATATTCGACAGAAAACCAAGTAAGATACTATATGCTTTTAGATTCGATAACTCAGGAATTTAATCGTTTAAAATCAGTATTACAGAAGTAAATAAGGAGGAATCTTATGTCAATATTTAGTGCTTTAAATGTCAGCGCAAGCGGTATGTCAGCACAGAGACTTCGAATGGATACAATTTCTCAGAACATTGCTAATGTAAGTACTACAAGAGATGGCAATGGAGAGGCGTACAGAAGAAAAACTGTAGTATTTGCGGAGAAAGAATCAAATCAGTTTGGAAGCTATTTAAATCAAGCTACTTCGGTTAGGAAAAATTCCGAGCTTAATGGAAGTGGTGTAAAGGTAACAGGGATTGTTGAAGATCATGTGACTCCGATGAGAGAAGTTTATGACCCATCTCATCCAGATGCTGATGAAAATGGCTATGTTACATACCCAAACGTCAACACCGTAACCGAAATGACTAATCTAATCGACGCTACTCGTTCTTTTGAGGCCAATGTTACAGCATTTAATGCTACAAAGAGCATGCTGTTAAAAGGCCTAGAAGTAGGTAAGTGATTTTGAATAAAGATTTAGGAAAGGTCGGATACAATGGACATATCAAGTATAAGCTCCTTGAATGATGTGAGCAAATATACGCCTGGCGCTTTAAAGTCAGATGCGTTAAAGGAAGATAGAAATGCAACATTTGAAACGTTGTTTCAGTCTGCTCTAAATATGATCAAAGAAACAAATGCATATTCCAATGCTGCAGAAAAAGCAGAAATGGACTATGCAATGGGATTGACAACGAATACTCATGATGTACAGATCGCACAGAATAAAGCTAACATTTCCTTGCAGTATACAGTCGCAGTAAGAAATGCAGTGTTAGATGCATATAAAGAAATTATGCAATTACAATTTTAGCATAAGAGGGTTAAAACATGCAGGAACGAATTAAACAAATACCTGTCCGTCTGTTAGAAATATGGAAGAAGTATTCAAAAAAGCAAAGAGTCATCATCGTTAGTATTTTAAGTGCATTGATCTTTACTTTAGTTCTTTTGATCCTTATTCTAGGTAGGACACAGTATGTTGAACTGGCAAAATTTGAGGATGTTTCAACAGCAAGTAAAGCTGTTGCTATATTAAAAGAAAATAATATTGCGTATAAAGTCGCAGATGATAACCTTACAATCTCGGTAGATGAGGATAAACGAACTGAGGCAGTTTATCTGATTCAGGATAGTGAAGAAATATCAGGTAGTGAAAAATTCACAATGAGTCAATTGTTAAAAAATGATATGACAACAACGAATTATGATAAGCAGTTACATTTTAATTTATATTATCAGAGTGAATTGACAAATGTTTTGGAAAACCAGGAAGGGATTGATAAGGCAACTGTACGTTATATGCCAACAGACAATCGAACGAGTCTTTTAGAAACAGAAAAAGAAATTCCGGTTAGTATCTTCTTACAGATTAATGATAAATTCAAGAAGAAAACAGCGGAGGCAATTGCAGTAACAGTAGCAAATGCGGTTGGTAATGCAACTACAGAAAAAATTAAAGTTATTGATCAGTATGGTAATCTTTTGTATAACGGACCTGATAATCCGGAGGAGGATTATGCAAGTGCAACATTAGAATATACAAAAGAAGTGGAAGAATATTATTCTGAACTGGTTACTAGATTTGCATTGATGAATGGCTTTAGTTATGCAGAGCCAAGTTTTCACTTAGATATTAATTTTGATAAGAAAACAGAAGAATTTCGTCAATACCTTGCGGCTGAAGGTCAGGAACAAGGATTGTATCAAACTTGGAGCAAGATATCGTCAGAGAATAAGGGCACGAGCGGAGATATTCCGGGAACTGACTCTAATGATGATGTAGATTATTATATCAAGAATGAATCAAGTGGAGATAGCTCTTATGAGGAAATTAACATTTCTTATCTTCCTAGTGAGAAATTAACAACAACAGTAAGCAACTGGCCGATTGTTAATATTGAAAACTGTTCCGTTGCAATTGCACTAAAACGTGTAAAAGAGGAATCGGAGGATTCCTTAAAAGCAAAGGGACTTCTTACAGATGTTTCTTATGAAGATTATGTGCTACAGAATAGTGATCCTGTAGATGTAGAAGTAAGTCCAGAGTGGAAGACGTTCTTTTCTCATGTAACTGGTATTGCAGAGAACAATATCTCCGTTACCATTCAGGAAGTAATTGACTTCGCTCCGATAGAAAGATCTGAAACAAACTGGACCTTAATCCTTTCTATTATCTTAGCAGCTTTAATTATTGGATTATTAGTATTTGTAGTATTTAGAGGAATGTCTCCGGTTGAAGTGACAGAGGTTGAACCAGAATTATCTGTAGAACAGCTCTTAGCTACAACAAAGGAAAATCAGTCCTTAGATGATATTGAGTTCAGCGAAAAATCAGAAACAAAACGAATGATTGAAAAATTTGTGGATGAAAACCCAGAAGCGGTTGCAAATCTATTACGTAACTGGCTTCAGGATGAATGGGAATAAACAGGAGGTAGTATATGACAGCAAAACATGTGACTCAAAGTGTACTCACTGGAGTTCAAAAGTCGGCTATACTTCTGATCACACTTGGTCCAGAACGTTCTGCTAATATCTTTAAGCATTTAAAAGAAGATGAGATTGAACAGCTGACGTTGGAAATCGCTAATACCAGAAGCGTAGCTTCTAGTACCAAAGAAGAAGTGTTAGATGAGTTTTATCAGGTTTGTTTAGCACAGCAGTATATTGCTGAAGGTGGTATTAATTATGCGAAGGATTTATTGGAAAAGGCTCTTGGCGAGGAAAAAGCAAAAGAAGTGCTTGGCAAGTTAACAGCCTCCTTGCAGGTTAGACCATTTGAATTTGTTCGTAAGACAGATGCGAATCAGTTGCTTAACTTTATTCAGGATGAGCATCCTCAGACAATTGCATTGATCTTATCATATTTATCTACTCAGCAGGCATCTCAGATTATTGGATCTTTAACACCTGATAAACAGGCAGATGTTGCAAAACGTATTGCGCAGATGGATCGTACTTCACCAGATGTGATCAAAGAAGTGGAACGCGTACTTGAAAGAAAGCTATCTTCTTTAGTAAATCAAGATTACACTATTGCAGGTGGTGTCGATGCTATTGTCGATATCTTAAATACTGTAGATCGTGGTACAGAAAAGCATATTATGGAAAGTTTAGAGTTAGACGAGCCAGAATTAGCGGATGAAATTCGTAGAAAGATGTTCGTATTCGAAGATATCGTAACTCTTGATGATAAATCCATTCAGCGTGTACTTCGTGAAGTTGATAATAACGAGTTGGCAGTTGCACTTAAGAGTACAACGGAAGAAGTTCAGAATCTTATCTTTAATAACTTATCCAAACGTCTTGCTGCTATGATTCGTGAAGATATGGAATTTATGGGCCCTGTAAGATTAAAGGATGTTGAAGAAGCACAGCAGAAGATCGTTAATATTATTCGTAAGTTAGAAGACTCTGCAGAAATTATCATATCACGAGGTGGAGGTGACGAGATCGTTGTCTAATGTGATCAAAGCATATTCGATCAGATACAATGATCAAAATAAGCACGTCATTGATACGAATGCTGCTGCAGAAGAAAAGGTTAGATATTATTTGGAACTACTACAGATCAAGCAGGAGGAAGAATCGGCTAAAAAATCAGATGATTTTGTAGCTGGTCTTACTGCGGCAACGGTTGAACCAGCTCAGGAAACGGATTCTGTAGAAGGTGATTCGATAGAAGATACTCTAAACATTTCTAAGGAAGAGTTAGCAATACAACAGCAGAAACTAGATGTGGTCAATGAAAAAGCAAAGACAATCATTGAAGAAGCAAAGCAAGAAGTTACTAGCATGTTGGAATCTGCTAGAGAAGAAGCAAATACTCTAGCGGAATCCATTAAGCAACAGGCTAAACAAGAAGGGTATCAAGAAGGAAAACGAAAAGCAGAACAGGAACTTACAGAACAAAAACAGCATCTGAAAGCTTTGGAAGAGAAACTACAGAGTGAATATGAAGCAAAGGTAAAAGATTTTGAGCCTGTTTTTGCAGATTTGCTTATTGCATATATCAAGAGATTTACCGGTGTAGTTATGGAAGATAAGAAGGATATTATTCTTTATCTGATTGAACAGGAACTATTAAACATAGAAAGCAGTAAAATGTACTTAATTCACGTGTCAAAAGAAGATTATGACATGGTTTGCTCAAAGAAAAATGAAATCTCATGGAGCGTTAGAGAGAATACTGAAATCGAAATTATCGAGGACAAAATGTTAGGCAGAGCACAGTGTTTGATTGAAACTGACTCAAGAGTTATTGATTGCAGCTTAGATGTGCAGCTAAAAAATCTGATTCATGACCTGAAACTGCTTGCAGGTTCAAGAAATGAAGATCTAGCATAGAACGGAGCAATTTATGATTGATGTTGAAAAATATGAAAAGCTTCTTGCGAAGTCTTTCGTTGACCGTATGGGAAAAGTAACGAAAGTTGTTGGTCTGACAGTAGAGTCGATCGGACCAGATGCTTCCTTAAATGATCTGTGCTGTATCATCTCACAAGATAAAAAAGTTAAGATAAAAGCTGAAGTTACTGGGTTTCGTGACGATCGTCTGTTATTGATGCCTTATGAAGAAATTGCTGGTATTGGTGTCGGTAGCATGGTAATTAACTTAAATGAACCTCCAACTGTGAAAGTTGGAGAGCGTTTACTCGGAAAGGCGCTGGATGGTCTTGGACAGCCATTAGATGGTGAGGAATTGGATAGTGATTTTGAATATCCAATTGATGCAAACGCACCTGATCCAATGGATCGAGTTTTGATCAATGAGGTATTGCCTTTAGGTGTGAAAGCGGTTGATGGTCTGTTGACGATCGGTAAAGGACAGCGTATTGGTATCTTTGCTGGAAGTGGTGTGGGTAAAAGTACATTGCTTGGTATGTTTGCTCGTAATACCAAGGCAGACATCAATGTTATTGCTCTAATTGGTGAGCGTGGCCGAGAGGTTAGAGAGTTTATTGAACGAGATCTAGGACCAGAAGGTGTAAAACGAAGTGTGCTTGTCATTGCAACTTCCGATAAGCCGGCGTTGATTCGTAAAAAAGCAGCGAAAACAGCTACTGCAATTGCGGAATATTTTCGTGATCAAGGAAAAGATGTCTTATTAATGATGGACTCCCTGACACGTTTTAGTATGGCTCAACGAGAGATTGGTCTTGCAAGCGGAGAACCACCTGTATCACGTGGATATCCACCAAGCGTCTATTCGGAAATGCCAAAACTGTTAGAGAGAGCTGGTAACAGTGATAAGGGTTCTATCACAGGACTTTATACAGTTTTAGTAGATGGTGATGATTTTAATGAGCCAATTACGGATACCGCACGTGGTATCTTAGATGGCCATATTATATTATCTCGTAAGATTGCACAGAGGAATCATTATCCGGCGATTGATGTACTCTCTAGTATCTCCCGTGTTATGAGTGCGATTGCTAGCAAAGAACATAAACAGTTGGCTGGTAAATTAAAAGCTGTATTAGCAACGTATCAGGATGCAGAAGATATGATCAATATCGGTGCCTATAAACAAGGCTCGAATAAACGAATTGATGAAGCAATTGCAAAGATTGATGCGATAAATGAATTCTTATGTCAGGATGTGAATAGTAAAGCTGAATTTAGCGATACAGTGAAACAATTAGAAGAAATCTTTGCTTAAGTTGGAGGTAGGATATGAAGAAATTCGCTTATCCAATGCAAAACGTATTAAATCTTAAGTTGAAGATGGAAGAACAAGAAAAAAACAATTATTCGATTGCAAAACATAAGCTGTCAATCGAAGAAGATAAACTTACTTCCTATGTACAGCGCAAACAAGCGTATGAGGAAGGTTTGCGGCAAGAGATGAGTTCAAGGTTGATTCTTATGAATGTGAAACGATTTGAGGAAGCAATTGAGACAATGAAAGATATGATAAAGACTCAAACTCAAGTTGTGAAAAAAGCTCAGCAGGGTGTGGATCTGGCAATGCAGAAACTAAACTTTGCCATGATAGAAAGAAAAACACATGAAAAGCTGAAAGAAAAGGCATTTGAAGAATACATCAAGGAATTTAATGAGGAAGAAAAGAAAGAAATTGATGAATTAGTCAGCTTCCAGCATGCCACAAAGAAATCAATATAGTGTGAGGCAAAGGAGAATCATCAATGGCAAAAAAAGAGTCTCAATATGACGGCGAAGAAAAAAAATCGAGTGGGAAATTAGCAATTATACTAGTAATCACTGGAATATTATTAGCATGGCTGATTATTCTAGCTGTGATTATACGAACAGATACGGGAGGTATTGGTACTTCGCTACGTCCGGCATTAAAGGATGTTCCAGTATTAAACTGGGTATTGCCACCTGTTTCTGACGAACAGATTGCATGGGAAGAAAACTATCCATATAAAGATATTAATGAAGCAGTTGATTATATTAAACAGTTAGAATTACAGATTGATTCCTTGACAGCGGAACGTGATTCCTATGCAGGAAGCGTAGCGCAGTTACAGGTTGAGGTGGATCGATTAAAGAAATTTGAAGATTCACAGATGGCTTTTGAAGAACGTGTTAAGGATTTTGATAAAAATGTAGTATTTAATTCAAAAGCACCAAGCATTGAAGAGTATCAGAAATATTATGAAGCGATCAATCCAACGACAGCAGAAGAGATTTATCGACTTGTAATTCAGCAGTTACAGTATGATCAGGCGATTCAGGAAAAAGCAAAAATTGTGAAAACAATGAAACCATCTCAAGCTGCTTCAGTATTGCAGGAGATGACAGCAGATATGGATTGGGTTTCCAAAGTCCTTCTTTGTATGAAAGCAGATGAATGCGCTGCAATTCTAGACAAAATGGACCAGTTGTATGTGGCAAAAATATTCAAAAAAATGGCAGATATGGATGAAGAAAAGTATAATGCGATTGTACAAAGCTTACAATAAACGCTAAAGTGTTATGAATAAATTGTCGATATACAAAAGGATGAAGTATATAATCCTTCATGAGGTCATAACCAGATTTCTGGATGACATAGAAATTTAAAAGGAAGGAGGATATCGATGCTAGCAGGACAAGCAATTAGTAACAATGTAATGGATTTTTTTTCTACAGCTGGGACAAATGCGAAAACTGCTGCTGATCATAATACATCGAATACAAAGAATGATATATCGTTTGATAAACTGTTAAGCAGATCAGCAATCGCAGGAAGAGCACAGAATAAGGAAGATCTTTCGCAACCAACTACTTCTAATGGCTCAGCACGCAAATTGACAAAAAACTCAAATGCTTCCAAACAACCGTCAAGGAAAACGAATGACGTAGTAAATAAACTGATAAGTGACAACGCAAAAGGCAGTCAGGTTACGGAAAGTGCTTCTACATCAAAGGTTGACGTAAAGAGTCCTAGTGAGAAAGTAGCTTCTGTTGTCAAAGAAGTAAAAAAAGAGGTAATGAAGATACTAGATATCTCAGAAGAAGAATTAGTTAACATGATGCAGATGCTAGGTCTAGGAATGATGGAATTACTAAATCCAGATACGTTAAAGACTTTAGTTTTAGAACAGGCAGGCGTTACAGATGCATCCATGTTATTGACAGAAGATGGCTTAGGACAACAGTTGCATCAACTTATCGAAAAAGTTAATGAACTATTTCAGGAAGTTGGCCTGACAACAGAGTATATCTCTAGTTTATTAGAACAGCCAGAAGAGTTTGATCGAAAGATGGAACTTCTTAAGAATTCTGTTTCTGATAAGCAAGGTTTGGTTGAGACAACACAAAAGCCCGAGGATTTCGAGACGTTTAATAGTGACAAAGAGTCAGAAAATTCCATCGATCGTGAGCAGGAATCTAACATTCAGTTTACGGTTGTAAAAGAAGACAAAAGCAAAAGCGAGATTTCGAGCTCAACGACTTCTTCGGATTCACGACAGAGTGAAGCACAAGGAAAAACTGAAACAACAATGGCCAATCAATTTGTCGATCAGATGATCAATGCTAGTGCCAAACTAGAGGAAGCGAGCTTTAGTGAAAATTTAAGAGAAATTCACGATTTACGAGAAATTGTGCATCAGGTTGTAAAAGAGATTAAAGTTACGATTAAGCCAGAACAGACGTCTATGGACATTCACTTGAATCCGGAACATCTTGGAAGAGTTGCATTGAACATAACAACCAAAAACGGTGTACTTACCGCTTCATTTACAACTCAGACGGAAGTTGCAAGAGAAGCAATTGAAAGCCAAATACAAACTTTAAGAGATAGTTTATCCAATCAGGGAATAAAAGTAGAAGCGATTGAAGTTAATGTTTCAGAATTTAGTTTTCAACAGGAAAACAGTATGGGACAGGATACCAATCAGCAGCAAAAGCAAACTTCTAGTAGCAAACGACCATTCCGAATGAATGCAGGCGAAGAGTTTGTAACCAGTCAGCAAGAAGGTAGCGAAGTAACGACTGCAATTGATTCTGGAAGCAGTATTGATTATTCAGCTTAAGGAGGAAGATATGGCAGATCTTATAGCTGCAGTTAAGGGTGATCATCTTGCCGATGGTAATAAGGGGATTACTTCAACGAAATCAAAA
>JAQXNU010000270.1 GCA_029098165.1 Clostridiales bacterium | reverse complement strand
TCTTTCTCACTCTCTGGCTGACTCGTATGTATTTCCTCATTCTTAATCTCCCAATGGATCAAGAATGTCAATGCTGCTCTCAATAGGATGATTCCACCAACGGTTAAAATCTCTTGATACTCTCGCACGATTACCGTTCTTAGAATCTCACTTCCTAATTTAAATTCCAGTCCCATTGCCATACCTTTTGCAAGATTTAATCGAGTCAGCGGATTTCGCTTGATATATTCATAAGTACCTCGTATGCCTGCTGCAACTAATACACATACTCCGACATACTCAAATAACATAATTGCTGCCTGCACCATCCATTCCAAAGCTTCATGTAAAAATTCCATAATATTCTCCTATCTTATGTTTATTTGTAGAAAAAAGGGAGTAGAAATCCATCGTAATTCCTACTCCATATCTTCACGTTTATCCAATGATTTCCTTTAATAACTGCGGCACTTTTTCCTCCATGGTTTCATCGCTAAACTGACAGGTTCCAACCTTTTTATGACCACCACCGCCATATTTTAACATTAAGCTACCAACATCCATCGTTGCAGTTTTGTTTAAGATGCTGTAACCAACCGCAACGGAACAACCTTTTCCACCACGACCGCTAACAATCCATGCAGAAATGTTCTGTTCTGGGTACATACTATAAATCAAGAAACGGTTACCCGTGTAGATTGGATCTACCCCTCGAAGATCAGAGATGATCACATCTTTTTCTACTCTTGTATGAGCCTTTACCATCTCTTTGAACTTCTCAGTCTGCTCATTATATGTCTCAATTCTTTCTTTTACATCAGGTAGATTCAATATTTCTTCCGTTGTCAATGTCTTGCAGGCAACCATTAATTTCTCCATTAACTGATAGTTTGAAATCGTAAAATCTCTCCATCTTCCCAAACCAGTTCTAGGATCCATTAAAAATCCGATTAAGATCCATCCCGTTGGATTCTGAATCTCATCAATGGTAAGATTACCGGAATCCACTTTATCTACTGCTTCCATTAAATCATCATACTGTGGGAATCTTTCTTTTCCACCGTAATACTCATAAATGATTCGAGCACAAGAAGGAGTCATTCTACTTTCTCCCTTGTATTTCCCCTCTAGCTGCGTTCTCTCATGCTCGCTGGAATGATGATCGAACCATAATCCGCATCCTTCTACAAATGGTACATTTGCAAGGCAATCATTCTCATTTACTTCAACCAAACCATCCTGGATATCCTTTGGATGTGCGAATTTCCAGCTATCGATGATTCCTGCCTCTAATAATAATGCACCACAAGCTAATCCATCAAAATCTGATCGTGTCACTAATCTCATTATCGTTTTTCCTCCATGTTCATTCTTCCTCTTGTTATCGTTTCCCTATGTAAATTTCCTTTGTTAATACAGTTTTCTTATAACTTTCTTAACATGATTTATGAATAATAACATCTTTATACTATATTATAGTAAAATATTACATAAATCTCAATATTTTCTTTTACTTTGCAGCATGAAATTGTTATTGTAGTATTTTTTATCACTATTTAACAACATAGCAAGAATTGTGAATGAAAAAAATTAAATAACATGTTATAATTACCAATATATTGGATTAACAAGAGAAGTGAATCGGTTCTCTTGAAAAATTGGGAGGTACATATATGTTATTTCAAGAAAAAAATGAAGTGAATGGATGGACGATCATCGACTTTAGTACTACTTGGCCATATAATTATGATATTATGCTAGACTTAGCTCAGACTTTGATCAATGTAGATTTTCAGGATTCTCTGCAAAGATGTGTTATCTCAGATGTTCAAAATCCTGTTGAAGTAGAGCATCTGCAAGAAGTAAGAGCAAAAGGCTATAGCCTTAGAAGTACCGAAGCTTTCCAAAAAGAGTGTAATGTAATCGTACTTGCAGGTCTTAGCAAGACAATGGAATGTCCGATTCAGGTTGCCTTATTTAAAGATTCCAACCGTTTCCGTCTCTTCTGTGCTGATAAGAGTGTCTTTGTTAGATACGGTGAGCATGCTTTTGACAACTATGTGAATAGTATTGAAATCCGAGCATACCGTCGTGATGCAGAACGTAAAATGTTAGAAGCAATGGACAAGGAGAAAATGAGAGAACAGCCAAGCGATAACGTTTTGAACTAATTATACCAAAAATAATTGGATTCAGGTGAAAACGTGCGCCGCTAGGCGCACAATAAAAAGGAGTGGAGAAAAGAGCAACAGGAAGAGAGTAACCTCTCTTCACGTTGCTCTTTTCTCTATGCGATATTGCCTGATCAAATGCAGATTGGTTATCTTAGATCATTTATCCGATCAATTCTTTATAATCTGCTTCTAAAAATCGATGATAGATCAAATGACAACCTTCCTCTTTAAAACAGTAATAATACTCATCGATATTTTTATCTACAAAACAGATCATATGATCAAAATCTTCATCTTTCATCTTCTCTTCGATAATATCATCGCTAAACTCATGAAATAAATTGCTGATTTTCTCCATGGTACAATCATGGCTTTTCACCGCTTCAATTAACTTCTTAAGGAAATCGACATTACCCATATTCTGATGAATATACTCAGAGCCTGTCGGTGGTACTTTAATGCAGTAACGATCCTTTTTTCGACTCACTTCTATTTTCCCATAACGAGATTCAACATAATCCGAAAACTGTTCTAATGCCTTGTCTAACTCTTCGAGATTTGCTTTCTTACATTCAAGAATATTTTTTATGGAGTTCGCAGGATAATACAATCCAACCGTTTCTTTGACATATCCAAGCTTTAATTGTTGCTCAATGATTGCATCTTTTATATTCTTCTCTAATTGTTGATACTTCATAAGACTCCTTTTATGTGTACGATCTACTCTAAATCATCAAAATCAAACGCCGCAGCTTTTGTATAGTTTGTAACCTTTGCTTCAAAGAAGTCAGTTTTTGTATTATTTAAGTTGGAGAACGAGTCAATCCAGTTCATTGGATGCTCGGTGATCTCAGGATATAATTCTGGAACACCGATGGCACGTAATCTTAAGTTGGATAGATACTTAATATACTGTTCAATTAACTCGTTGTTGATACCAAGAATCTGATTGTTGGTTACATACTGTCCCCAAGCAATCTCGTGTTCCACACCAGTTTTCATCATCTCACGAATTTCTTCGATAAACTCAGGCGTAAAAATTTGCGGTTGTTCTTTTTTTAGTTCCTTGATGATATTCTGAAATAATACAAGGTGAGTAATCTCATCACGGTTGATATATTTAAAAATTGTACTTGTTGCTGTCATCTTCCCTTGTCTTGCAAGTGTATAGAAGAAGCTAAATCCAGAATAAAAATAGATTCCCTCTAAGATATAATTTGCGATTACAACACGTAAGAAGTTCTCATCGGAAGAATCTTCATTAAAGCGCTGATAAATGTCAGCGATAAAGCGGTTACGCTTTAATAAATGATCGTCTTCTCTCCAAAGATCGTAGATTTGGTCTCTTGTTACTGGATTCGTTACGGTATCCAGAATATAAGAATAACTCTGCGCATGGATTTCTTCCTGAAATGCTTGAATATTTAAAAGGGAAGAAACTTCAGGTGCTGTAATATAACGGGATAAGTTTGGAAGGTTCTCACTCTGGATGGAATCCAAGAAGTTTAAGAATGCAATGATCTTATCGAATGCATTTCTTTCCCCATCAGTTAAATAAGGAAACTGTTTTACATCCTCGGATAATGAGATTTCTTCAGGAATCCAGAAGTTATTTAACATATTACGATAAAGAACGTTCGCCCAATCGTACTTAATTCGATTCCATTCTCTTAGATTCGTTGTATTTCCATGAATAATGCTTTGGGTTCCACGATCCCCATACTCATTAAATATTTTTTTCTTTTCCATAATGTATTGGAGCTATGAAAAAAAGCTAAAAACATGAGCGCGAGAGACATAAAATCATCTAAGAATTTGGCTCAGTCCGGTCAAAAAGGAAAGGCAGCCAAATACTTAGATGACTCTCCGCCTCTCCCACTCATTTTGCTGTTTTTCCTAGTCCCCCTTCCTTTCTACTACAATTTATTAATGGTTAACAACCCTTACAGATAGTAAGGAATATCCATCTTGTTGATTAGCTATAAATTTATTTATCTATATTATTAGCTGGAACAGCTTGTACATTCATCCATCTCAAGAGACTGGTTACGAACATAGTAAATGGTCTTCACACCGTTCTTCCAAGCCTCCATATATAAGTTCAAAATATCTTTCGCTTTATATTCCGGTGTGATATAAAGATTGAATGACTGGGCCTGATCCACGTGACGCTGACGGATACCACATGCCTTAATGCTGTATACCTGATTGATCGTATGAGCTTCTTTGTAATACCAGAAGTTTTGTTCATTTAATTCAGGAGCTGTCTTTGGCATAAAGCTTCCTTTCTTCTCTTCGATAAAGTAACGTTTAAAGATTGGATCGATGCCTGCAGAAGTATTCGCAATGTTTGACGTACTTCCCGTTGGAGCAACGGCTAAGATATAGCCATTTCTCAGACCATAAGTCTTCACATCAGCTGCAAGTTTCACCCAACGTTCGGATTTGTAGCCACGACGAGTAAAGTAAGCTCCACTCTCCCACTCAGAACCTTGAAATGCTGGATAGCTTCCTTTTTCTTTTGCTAATTCCATCGATGCCTTAATTGCATGGTATGCAATTTCTTCAAATAGACGGTCCGCTTCTTCTAAATGCTTCTCACTTTCCCATACAATCTTGTGATTTGCAAGATAATGATGGTAACCGCTTGTTCCAAGACCAATCGCACGGTATTTATCACTTGTAATCCTAGCTTCTGGTACTGGAGTTTGATTTAATGTGATTACATTATCTAACATACGGATTTGTAAAGGAATATTATTCGCAAGGTCCTCATCCGTTACTTTACCAAGGTTGATGGAATTTAAGTTACAAGTAACCATATCTCCTGGTGTTATCTTTGTCTGAATCTGAGGCATTCCGTTTTCATCGACGATATTTTCTTCTAACAGATAAGATTCACTCATATTCTGTGCGATTTCCTGACATAAGTTGGAGGAGTAGATCATACCTGCATGCTTATTCGGATTTGCACGATTTACGGTATCACGGAAGAACATAAATGGTACACCGGTTTCCACAGCACTCTTCATGATTCTCTTCATAACATCAAGCGCAGGCACCGTAATTCTCTTTAACATCGGATTTGCTTCACAAGCAAGGTAACGGCGAGTAAATTCTTTCTCATCCACTTCATCGTAGCAGTCTTCCAAACGGAATCCCATGATTTTTTCCACAAGATATGGATCAAATAAGGACCATTCCCCACGTGCTTCTAATCGCTCCATAAATAAATCTGGAACACTTAAAGAGGTAAAGATGTCATGCGCTTTACGACGATCATCTCCATTGTTTGTCTTTAACTCTAAGAAATCATATAGATCGGCATGCCAGATATCCAGTGTGATCGTAGCACCACCTTTTCTACGTCCAAGCTGGTCAACGGCAACTGCAGTATCGTTGTAAAGACGGATCCAAGGGATGACACCACCGGAGGCATTCTCAACGCCACGGATCTGGCTGTTCATCGCACGAACTTTACCAACGTAAATACCTAACGCTCCACCATGTTTGCTTACCTTTGAGAACTTCTGATTGACATCGTAAATTGACCATAAATTATCACCAACTACGGATATAAAACAGGAACTTAACTGATAGAAGGCAGTTCCTGCATTAGCTAATGTAGGTGTTGCAACCGTCGTCTGTAGCTTGCTTAAGATATCGTAGAATTTCTTTGCGTATTCCACACGTTTTTCCTTTTCTGGGATTGCAAGATGCATCGCAATCACCATGAAACGCTCCTGGAATAATTCATACGCTTCTTTCTGATACCCTTTGATCAGATAACGATCTGCTAATAATTTCGCTCCTTCGTAATTTAATAGGTAATCACGTTCTGGCTTGATGTAAGCACCAAGTTCGACGATTTCATCTTTGGAATAATTCTCCAAAAGATAAGTACCATATAATTGCATTGACACTAATTTCTCTACCAACCCATAAAAATCACCATATCCAAAGTGAGTATATCCACGATGAATTGCTGCTTCTTTATAAAGATCGAAGATAAATAGACGTGCTGCAACGTACTGCCAGTTTATGTTCGTATTCTTTGTCTGATTTCCAAAATCATCTTTCTTTGTACTAATTACTTTCTCAATTGCTGTCTGGATTAAAACTTTTTGAATTTCCTTTGTGCTCATGCCATCCACAAACTGAATCTGTGCATCAAGTTCTAGTTCCACAGGATCACAATCCTGAAGCCCCTCACAGGCAAATGCTATCATTTTCTTTGTCTTTTCCACACAGAGTGGTTCGCTCATACCATTTCGTTTCTTAATTGTAATCACTTTTTTTACCCCACCATTTTTTTGTATAATTTATTATTAGCATTAGTATATTCTCTTATGTTCCATAAGTTATTAATCAACTTATTCGAACTATATTTTACGTAACACCAACTGCTATTGTTTCATCTTTTTAAACAGGTCATATATTTTAGTAATAATTATCGTTATAACTAATATACAGCTACAATATATTGTATGTCAATATACATTTGTACTATATTTCGTTTCAAATATCTTCTTCTTCAAGAATTATTACTGATAAATGATATCATATAATCATTATTTATCAAGATGAAATTTCTATCCATTTTCTATACATATACCTCGGAAATTCATAAAGATATCTTCATCGAAACCAAGTAAAAAAAGAGGCTATGAAAATCTGCAAAAGAAATGAGCGTACTCGTTATTCTTTTTGCAGTTTTTTCACACCTCTTTGTTAAATACAACCTCAAAAGTCGTTCCCTGTCCCAGACAACTTCTTACAGAAATCGTACCATGATGTTTTTCAATAATGTTTCTTACCAAGGCTAATCCTAAGCCGGAATCTCCAATTTCACGTGATCTTGATTTATCAACGCGATAAAATGGTTCGAAGATTTGAGGTAAAGCTTCTTTGGGTATTCCTATCCCATTATCTTCAATCACAACTTTAATCTGATCACCTTCCTTTTTCGAAGTCACATACACATATCCATTGTCACGATTGTACTTTACTGCATTCTCAAGTAGGTTAAATAATGCTCTCGATATCAGAGTCTGATTACCAAGGATGACTCCTTCACAGTCCCCTTCCTGCAACGTGACATTTCTCTGTTTTGATATTGGCTCGAGTTCCTTTAGGCAATCCTCTATCGTGTCTGCTAAATCAATCGAATCGGTAAAATGTAAGTTCTCCTGTTTCGTTAAGTTCGTCAAGTCTTCCACAATATGAATCAGTCGTTCGGTGTTTGCTTTAGCAACTTCTACAGTTTCTTTATACTCTTCGATGCTTGGACTTTCTTCCATCTCTAGCACTTGAATACCCGCTTTCATTGTAGCCAGCGGAGTCTTTAGTTCATGTGCTGCATTGGCCGTAAAGTTTTTTTGCGATTCAAAGGTTTCATTTAATCGTCCAAGCAAATGATTAAAAGAATTGGTTAAACTTCCGATTTCATCCTGACTCGTTGGTTCTTCAAGCTTTTGACACAGATTATTTGCATTAATTGTTTCCATACTCTTACTCAGTTGTCGTACTGGTTTTAATGCATAACCAACACTCTTATAGATAATTACGATTCCAAGAATTACTAAGGCTGACATAATAATAATACTATTTTTTGTGAACTCATTGGAAGCATTGTTAAATATCTGATTTACGCTTATTTTCTTCGAATCACTCTTAGTTAAATCACTGCTATCCTTGTCCAATGATTTCACCACTTCCCCAGCAAAATCCAAGATATCTCCCAGGTTACTACTACCTTTGGAACCAAGCTCTATCTTTTTATCATTCAGTTTAAAACTTAATCCATCAGATATTGACATCTCAAACTCATTCGTATAAGTCTTCTTTGCACTCTTAACTGAGATCAATGTTAACGTACAAGCCAACACAATGAGGATGATTGCACTAATTAATGTAATCTTAGTTCTTAGCTTTATATATCTCATACTCTTCACCTAGTTTCCAATTTGGTATCCTACGCCACGAATATTCTTAATCAGATCCTGATTCGAAACATTGGATATTTTTTTGCGTAAGGAGCTCATATGAAATTTAAAGGTATTCGAAAATAAATCTACCTCACTGTCCCATACATGTTCAATCAAAGTTTCTGCACTCACTACTTCGTCTTTATGTACCATGAGATATTCTAAAATCCCATATTCCTTCTTTGTTAGTTCCAAAGGAACACCATCATAACATGCCATCTTTTTCTTTGTGTCGATCAATAACAGCCCATTCGTTAAAATCAAATCATCCATTACGACACGCTGTCTTAGTAAGCACCGAATTCTTGCTTCTAGTTCCTTAAAATCAAATGGTTTGACTAAATAATCATTCGCACCATCATCTAATCCAGCTATTCGATCCTCAATATCCGAACGTGCAGAAAGAATTAACACTTTAATCTGCTGATTTTCCTGACGTATCTGACGTAATACGTCCATACCATCTACTTTGGGTAAATTAAGGTCTAATACAATCAGATCATATTCATTTTCCATAAACATCTGAAGTGCCATCTCGCCATCATCGGCTTTATCTACGGCATAACCGTATTTCTTAAGTCCTTTTGCAATGATGGTTTGTAGCATCTTTTCATCTTCTACAATTAATAATTTCATAGTTTCTCCATTGTTCAAGATTCCTAAGCTTATCACTTTTACTCTATTGTATCATTAAATGGACCTAATGGTAAACTCGAATTACATTGTTATCCTTTTCATTTGTTTCAAATAATGTAAAGCCCTGCACTTTCATATTTTCTTTTGGAATATTCATTGTCTTTAATTGTCCATCGTCAAACCATATTTTCGTATGGACTATTTTCCCATTGATCGATTCTTCACAATTTAAGATAGTTACTTTGTCCCAGGTCTTCCAATCTTCATTCTTATTAAAATCAACGCAATGGCCGATTACATCGCTCATTGTTTTCGATAAAAAACTACTTAAGTTATCGAAAATCTCTTCCCAGTCAAAGTCTTTATAGTCGTCTATAGCATCCAAGGTTTTTGTCTTGGTCGTATCTTTGTCATTATTACAATCTGGGAATGCAAAGTTAAAGCTTACATTACCTTTCTTAGAATTGAGCTTAAATCCATCTTTATCCCAGGATACTACAGTGCCGTCTCCTTCTACATAAATACCATCTTTATTGATTTTCAGAGTATCTTTTCCAGTCTTTTCATCTTTAATCCAAACACCATCGTTATTAATAAGAACGTTTCCATCTTTATCTGTGATATTGATCTTTCCATCATAAAACACGGCTTGTCCATAATGATCTTTGACACTCAAACCATTCTGATCTAATACTACTTCACCGTCATCAAACTTAGCTATCATAGAATACGTATTTTTTTCTGAGCTGTCTTTTTTCTGTTCGTCTTTTTCGGACACTAGTTGTTCTGCAGATACACCGTCTCTCGTTTGTTCTGAATCTATTGGTATCTCTTCCCCTTTTGTAGTCACTGGTTGTTCTACGGATACATTGTCATTCGTTTGTTCTGAATTTATTGGCGTCTCTTCCTCTTTTGTGGTCACTGGTTGTTCTGCAGTATCTGCATTCTCCTGTATACTCTGGCTAACAGCTACCTTCTGATTCGTAGAAGAATCTACTTGATTAGACTCATTCGAGTCTTTCTTTCCACATCCTGTGACTGCAAAACTCAAAGCCACTGCACTTACAAGTGCTGTTTTTTTCATATACTTCTTATAATTCATGATAATCTCTCCTTTTTTTATTATTGATTGTTTTTGTACGAAAATCCTTCGATTTCTTCTAACATATTTTCCAAGTACTCCAATCAATCTTTTCTGTTTAAAGAGATTATAACAACCCAAAGGTTAGAAAAAAGATAGATTTTGAATCAAATTTGATTCAAAATCTATCTTTTTTTGAGCTTATACTAAATCACCAAGGTAGTAGAAACCTTTACATTCTGTTAAACGAACATTCTGCAATGTTCCGATTAAGGATGCATCTCCTTTAAAATGAACTAAAAGGTTGTTGGATAAACGTCCAGTAACTAAGCTTGCATCATGTCCATTGATTTCTTCAACAAGAACTTCTTTTACTTTCCCTTCATCTTCCTGGCAAAGTTCCTTGGAAATAACCTGAACTTCTTCTAACAAACGGTTAAAGCGTTCTTTCGCCACATCGTCTGGTACCTGATTTTCCATCTTAGCAGCTGGTGTTCCCGTACGTTTGCTGTAAAGGAACGTGTAAGCACTGTCATAACGCGCTTTACGAACCACATCAAGTGTATCCTCAAAGTCCTCTTCTGTTTCTCCTGGGAAACCAACGATGATATCGGTTGTTAAAGAGATATCTGGCATTGCAGTTTTGATGCGGTCTACTAATGCTAAATAATCTTCTTTTGTGTATTTACGGTTCATATCTTTTAATAACTTTGTACTTCCGGACTGTACTGGTAAATGAAGATGATTACAAATTTTTTTGCTGTTCTTCATAACTTCAATAACATCATCGGATAAATCCTTTGGATGTGGAGTCATGAAACGGATTCTCTTTAATCCTTCCACAGCTTCAACTTTCTTTAATAACTCAGCGAATGTGATTGGATTCTTTAATGTTTTTCCATAAGAGTTAACGTTCTGACCAAGTAACATAACTTCCACAACGCCATTCTTTACTAACTCTTCGATCTCATGGATGATATCCTCTGGATTACGGCTTCTCTCACGTCCACGAACGTAAGGAACGATACAGTAACTACAGAAGTTGTTACATCCGTACATGATGTTAACACCATCTTTGAATTTAAACTTCTGCTCACTTGGTAATTCCTCAACGATCTTGTCCGTACCTTTCCAGATATCTACGACCATTTTCTTGCTATGCATTCTCTGATACATTAATTCTGCCATCTTAAAGATGTTATGAGTACCAAAGATAATATCTACAAAGTGATAGCTCTGTCTGATTTTCTCAACCACGTGCTCTTCCTGCATCATACATCCACATAAAGCGATTGTCTTATTTGGATTCTTGCTCTTTAAGTTACCAAGGTAACCGATACGTCCGTATACTCTTGTATTTGCATTTTCACGAACGGTACAAGTATTGTAAACAACGAAATCTGCTTCTTCGGACTCAGAAGCAACATAACCTACGGTTTCTAAGATACCAGCTAACTTTTCAGAATCCTTTGCATTCATCTGACAGCCAAATGTCTGAACACAATATGTTAAGTCACGACCTAGTTCTTCTTTTTGTTTTGCTACTTCTTTTTTAATGAGTTCCATAAAGTGATACTGTCGTGCTGGTTCTGTGCTTGGTAATACATTGATCATGAATCTTTGAATGATCTGATCTCCATCTAATATTTCATCTTCTCTTACTCCGCCATTCGCGTTGATCACTTTACGAGCTTTGGCATTGTTCTTATCACAAGTAACTAATGCTTTCTTAATTCCAAGCGTATCAGCAACTTTTAATACTTCGTCTAATAATTTCTTTCCAAGGCCCTTGCTACGTTTGCTTGGACGAATTCCAATTTCAATATGTCCACCATTCGCAGACAAAGCATCATTTAATTCATGACGAACGATTGCAGCACCTAAGATGCAGTTGGAATCCGTATCGACATAGAAGTAAACATCTGCTGGAACAATTCCTTGCTCTTTGCAGTACTCTGCTTCGTCGTATCTTACGATCTGTTCAAACCATTCTTCGTAAGCTAAACCACGTAGACTGGATGCTAATGGTACCATTGTGTCACACTTTGCATTCCATTCTGCTGCATAGTCTAGATACATATCTTTCATTTCTAATGTTGGACGTAATAACTCTAATTTCATATTTCCTCCCATACACCACATTGAACCGGTGTAATTATCTATGTTGTATTACTTTAGTTACGAATTTTCTATTACACAAGGAGTAAAGTATCTCTTTGCACTCCCTCTATTTTATATGGGGATACGAAACAATGCAATAAAAAAATGAAAAATATTCTGTCAAACATTTACTGTACTGCTTTATTATCCAACTGCAATCACGCGATTGCATAACTGCTTGACAGTATCTCGATGGGTAATGACAATAATAATCTTATCCTTCCTTGCAACGCGAATCTTTTTCCATACTTCATATTCGCATTTGGTATCCAATGCAGAAGTTGCTTCATCCAAAATCAGTACATCAAAATCTTTTAATAATGCCCTTGCGATAGCGATACGTTGTCTTTCTCCACCAGACAACTTAATACCTTTTTCTCCAATTACCGTGTCCAGTCCATCCTTCCAAGAGGTTATCACTTTCGCAATACCCGCGATTTCACAACAAGCGAGCAATTCTTCTTCCTTCGCCTCTGGCTTTGCATATCGTAAGTTTTCACGGATTGTTCCATCAAAAAGCATTGATTCCTGCATCACACAGGACACCCGTTGATAATAATCTTCGATTGTTATTTCCTCTAAAGGAATGCCATTGACTAAGATCTTGCCACTTGTCGGATGCAGCAGCTTCAACAGAAGTTTTACACATGTCGATTTGCCACGACCACTTTCTCCATCCAGCGCCACCATATCTCCCTTTTTTAATTGCAGATTCCAATGATTTAAGATTTCTTTACTCTGGTAACCAAAACTGACTTCCTGCATCTCGATCCTTTCAATCGAATGGAACGATTTTACATTTCTTAAGTTATTATTCTTTTTTATCTGTTCAAAAACACGATCCATATAGGGAGCATTCTCCAATAGTTCTGCATTCTTATTCGCAACCTCCTGTACCGCTTGCGTAAAGTATGTATAATACACCATAAATACTAACAATTGTCCAATCGTTAACTCTCTTGCACTGATAAGATATCCACCGACCAGATAAACGACAAGTTTCATTAGAAATTCATTTTTTAGTTCAGGGATTACTAAAATCCTAGCTACCCAATAATTGATCCAGCGCTTGTTATAAGCAGCAAACTTTACCTGAAATGTTTCATATTCCATCTTCTGCCGTTTTTGAATCCCCCATAAACGATAATCCTTCCAGTTATCGATCGATTCATGCAGCCATGCATTCATATTAGTATCATTCTTACGATTTTCTTCATTCAATACCTTCTCTTTTTTCCCAATACAAAAAGCAATAAAAAGGGTTAATGGAATGCTGATAAAGGCGAGAAGTGCCATACTCCATTTTACGAAAATCATCATTACCGAGGTATAAAGGATTAGTAAAATAGAAACTGCATATTGGATACTCTGTTCATAGGCCAAGGTTCCTACCTTTTCTACATCTTCCTCCAGAATTATTTTCTGATTAGAAGGAGATTTTGCAAACCGATCGTTTGATTCACTGCAGTCAGTGGCATTAATTTGGGTGTCTTCTTCGTAGTGCCTCCAAATCGCTATTTTCATCTTTTTTAGTAGATGAAATAACACTTGATTGTGAGAATTAACTTTCAACCACTGAGCACACATCTCAAGAGCTAAAAGAATCAGATAACCTCCCAATAAGTAAGGTAGTAATACGTTATTTTTCTTTCCTATCACATCGTCAATGAATCCTTTGTATAGCAACGGTTTCATCATTTCAATCACTGATAAGCATATCTGCAATACAAACAGTAGAATAGCATATTGTCGTTTCCCCGCTAAAAAACTCCCAATTTTCTTTAACATCTTAATTCGATATTGGAATTGTTCTCTCATACGTTAACAGCCTCCTTAATACGAAATAACTGACTAAAATACGTATCCTTTTGCATTAAATGTTCAAGATCGCCATGTTCCTGAATTCTACCATTTTTCATAACATAGATTTCTTCACAAGTAGATAGTGTCGTAAATCGATGAGAGATAATGATCACCGTATGGTCTTGTAAGATCTGTTCCCAATAACTCATGAGCTGTTTTTCCGTGTCAAAATCGAGGGCTGACGTTGATTCATCAAAGATGATAACTTCTGGCTGTTTTAAATAGATCCTGGCAATTGATATCCTCTGTTTTTCGCCTCCCGATAGCTCCATTCCATTTCTTCCAATAATCGTATCTAAACCGTTTGGCAAGGTTTGTATGTAGTCCCATATGCCCGCGCACTGACAAGCTTTTATCATATCTTCTAAGGTTGCCTCTTCCCGTACAACTCTTAAATTATCTCGAATCGAACCATCCATAATGCTAACCTGCTGACTGATTAAACCAACACGCTCCCGAATGGATTCCAACTGAAAGTCCTTAATATCACGATTCTGAAGCAATATTCTTCCCTGCTGTGGTTCAAACAATCCTAATAATAGATTAGCGATTGTAGACTTACCACATCCACTATCCCCAACCAGACCAATCCTTTTCCCCGGTTGAATCATAAATGAGATATTATTGAGGACAATGGAACTATCTTGCCTATTACCTTCTTCATATCCAAACGTTACACGATCCAATGCGATTCCTAACGGTTCTTTTTCTATTGTATCCTTTCCTATCCACTCCTCTTCCGTTGGCGTTTTTAGGAAATCACTGATTTTTTGTACAATTGGAACACGTTCCATTGCATTCTTCCACTCATCATATATTTCAGTAATGTGTCCTGTTAACAACGTAAAATAAGATAAAACCATCGTTATTTCTCCAATTGTAATTTTATCTTGAAAAGCAAGTGTTGCAATATATGCATATAATAGGATCTGTAAGATAACACGTGATGCGATAAGTAAATTAGAGTAGGTTGTATTAATTTGATTTGTTTTCTTTCGAATACCAAAGATGTGATTCATCTTTTGCTCAAGCTGGTCGTTGACATAAGGTTGTGCACTAAGAAGCCGAATCTGAGTCATTCCAGAAAGCATCTCTAATATCCAACTTTGATTTTTCTCATTTTGCAAGCGCTGTTTTAGTGCCTGACCTTTCATCTTTTCCCCCACCACTTTTGTGAGGATAATTGAAATACCTACCATTACCAAAACTATAATGCCCATAATTAGATTAATTCTTACAATCGCACCTAATACTAGTATCACCGTGATGATACGATTAATCTGATGTAGAACACCACGTACTAACAAATGTACACACTCCATAGGATACCAGAGAAATAATGCCATTAATGCTCCTTCGTCTATATTTACCAGAATCTTTGCTTTCATAACTAAAAAATGTTCGAACAAATCCTTCTTAATATGATAAGCGAATTTTGTCATTAGGTAATTATGCTGTCGATAAATGAAGAAATACAGTATCCACGCAATTAAATAAAGTCCACCAACCATTAATCCAATCTGAAAAAATGTATCTCGATTGTTGTTATATACAATCTCATCAATCATCTCCCCAAATAAGATTGGGATGATTACGATAAGAAAGGATTTGAACAACCACCCCAAATAGAACATGATAAAGTTCCCTTTATGAGCCATAACATATCGTTTTAGAAATTTCAGTGCATCGAAAAAGCCAAATTGATTCTCCATAAAGCCCTCCCCACAATAAAAAAATGAAGAAATAAAGTTTTCTTTATTTCTTCATTCTATAGAAATCGCTTAATTAAACAATCAAATATTTGCAACAAAATACTATAAATTTTGCAACTGACAGGAACGGTCTATATTCTTTTGATTACTCCGTTTTAGACCTTTTCTTGAACTTCTTCTCACGATATTCGGATGGGGTTAAACCTTCTTTTTTCATAAACTGTTGCATAAAATAAGTCTCATAATTATAACCACAGCAAACTGCAATCTCTGAAAGTTTCAAGTTCGTATGTTCCAGTGTTGTCTTTGCCATCTTAATCCGATAATCTGCCAAATACCTCATCACAGTTACACCTGTTTTCTTTTTGAATGCTGCATTTAGCGTTGTTCGGTTCACATTGGCATACTCACACAAATCCTTAAGTATAATTCCCTGATTATAGTGGGTATGAATATATTCCATCACCGTATTTACAAAATCCTTTTGTTTGCTTTTTCCGTTTTGTAGCTCATAATAGCTATCTTCCAAAAGATATAATACCTGTAACAAATATCTACGAATCCTGCAAGTCCACATTACATCGCTTTGAGATAAGGATTCACTTCCCATAATTCCAATCCACTCATTTACTTTCATTGCAGAAAAGTAATCCAACATAATCAAACCATCAAATCCATCCTGATGATTACGAAACATCAACATAAGGTTACGATCATGCAAATCTTCAATGCGGTCAAATTGATTTTCTTCCAATGCTTCCTCGGTCAAAGCAGAATTGATAAAGATGGGTGAGAACGAAAAAGATGCGGCCGAACAGTAGCCTTGCTTATTATGTATTTTAATCTTGTCCTGTTTCGTTAAACACATAATAAAAGGAGCCTGTTTCTCATAATCATGACCATTTAGTTCAAACTGATAAGTGCCATTGGAAACAATGGTTAAGATCATAGGTTCCTTATTGGAATGATCCGTAAATTCTTCCTGTGGCTCGTACGTAATGCTTATGATATTATCTCTTCTACGGTCTTGAACTGCCATTTTCTATCTCCCATGAAGGTATCAAATCATCTTTATCTTGTTACTTTATCGTTAATTCATCCTTTGCCTACAACTATGATAAGCTTACACTTAATTTTTTAGAAGACGATTCACTCTTACTTGCTGAGCATGAATGATATCTTCATATCTTGCCTGTAGTACTGCTTGAAACTCTTTAAAATTTCCCTGATTCACACAAACCGACATACGTTCTGCATGCTGTGCTACCTCTTTTGGGCGACATTTCTTTAGGTGATCGAGTAATGTCGGAAACAACTCCGCTTCATATTGATGATTTTGCTTACACACCTTAGCTAATACAGTAACCGACTGATCTACTGCAATTACACTGCCATTTACCATAACATCTTTTACCACCTTGATATTCTGGTAAATGATATCAGCCTTTAAATCTGCAATTATAGCTAGTGCGGTCATTGCGCCCCATACCAGACGATTATTTTTCGACTTAAGCAAGCGGATAAACGTATCAACATATGGTGCGATCAACTCAGGACTTCTCTCGCCAAGCTTGTAAAGTACTTTAATACAATCGTTTGCAATTCTCTTGTCCTTATGGTCAAGCCCATCAACGATTTCTTGGATTCCTTTGGTATCTTTAGACTCACTTAATTCGCAGGCCAAGTCAATGTTTGGCTTTTCATCTTTCGTACCGGTAAAAAATGCGACTCGTTCCAACATCATTCTCGATACTCCTTAGTTCATATTTATTTTTTCGTGTATAGGTTTCTTTTTAATCAATCAGTTGATATTAATGCTTTGAGTTTAAGTCTTTATTTACGGATCTGTCCATTACCAAAAATCACGTATTTATTCGATGTTAAAGCAACCAGCCCCATTGGTCCTCTTGCATGAAGTTTCTGAGTGCTGATTCCGATTTCTGCACCAAATCCGAATTCCCCGCCATCTGTAAATCTAGTAGAAGCATTTACATAAACTGCTGCAGAATCCACCTGACTTGTAAATTTCATCGCATTCTCATACTCTCTTGTGATGATCGTCTCCGAATGACCGGTGCTGTATTTATTGATGTGAGCAATTGCCTCATCAATATTGTCAACTACCTTCACCGAAATCAAACGATCGAGATATTCTTTTCCGAAATCTTCTTCCGTTGCTGCTTCCATCTTTGGGCATACTTTACGAGCACGTTCATCCGCGCGGAACACGATCTGTTTTGCAGTTAATCGTTCATACACCTTTGGTAAGAACTCTTCTAACACTGCACTGTGAATTACTAAGGATTCCAATGCATTACATACGCCTAAACGCTGTGTCTTCGCATTCTCAATGATATCTAGTGCCATATCAAAATCAGCACTCTCATCTACAAATGCATGACAGTTGCCCGTACCAGTTTCAATCACTGGAATCGTACTATTTAAAACAACTGTTTGGATCAAGCCAGCACCACCACGTGGAATTAATAAGTCGATATACTGATTTAATTTCATCATCTTCGTTGCAGTTTCTCTTGAAGTATCTTCTACTAACTGTACTGCATTCTCATCGATACCACATTTTGCTAATGCTGCCTGAAGAACCCTCACAATTGCAACGTTGGAGTTGATTGCATCCGAACCGCCACGTAAGATTACTGCATTACTTGTCTTAAAGCATAATCCAAACGCATCTGCAGTAACGTTCGGTCTGGACTCGTAAATAATGCCGATAACTCCGATTGGAACGCGCTTATTCATGATCTGAAGTCCATTTGCACTGTTCTCCATGGAGATTACCTCTCCAATTGGATCCTTTAGGGCAACAACGGAACGTAATCCATCTGCCATGCCCTTGATTCTATCTTCTGTTAAGCGAAGACGATCCACTAAAGACTCTTTCATCTGATTGTAAATTGCATTCTTAATATCTACTTCATTTGCCGCTAAAATCATAGTTGAATTTTCTTCCAATGCATCAGCACAAGCAAGTAGCCCCTCGTTCTTTTCTACCTGCCCTAGACGGTTCATTACCGTTGCAGCCTTTCGCGCATTCACGCCTAATTTCTCTAAATACTCCATTGATCTCCCTACTTTCTATATTGCTTTATTTCATTCATATATTTTATCCTCAGTTACGATACTATCTACTTTTTTATCAAATTCATTCGGTTCAATCGCATCCATCATCTGAAGTTCAAAACCAACAGCGATTTTGGCACTGATTCCTTGATCATACTTTTCGAGATAACGATCATAATAACCGCCACCATACCCAATACGATTTTTATCACGATCAAAAGCTATGCCTGGCAGGATCATAACCTGGTCTTTTCTCCGTCCAAAGTTACCAACTTCCTCTGATATCGGCTCAAGAATGCCGAATTTACCGGGGACTAGTTCCCCCAGTGACTGAATACGATAGAAATTAATAATACCTTTCGATATAATTCGTGGTACATATACGTTCTTCCCATTTGTAAATGCCCATCTAATTAATCCAAAGGTATCTACTTCTGACCCAAATGAAACATATGTATATAGATCGGAGGCCGTACGCACAGCCTCCATCTGAATTAATTGTTCTAAGATTGCGTTTGACTTCGTTTTAATCTGGTTGTTGGAAAGTTGATCTCGATTGTCCAATATTCTTTTTCGAATCGTCATTTTATCAATCATATGCTTCCTCCAACTTTTCTAATACTCCATATCTAAATTCAATTAACATATTCCTGTCGAACAACTACGATTTCATGTTAACTCTAGTTTAACTTTTTCTGCTTGGAAGAAAGCTCTGTAACACTACCATCTTTTTCTAAGATTTTAATATTATTTAACTGACCACGCATATTTGCACGAACTGCTGCAACATATTCTGCACGTAATCTAACTTGTTCTGCTGCTTCTTCCTCTGTTAACCCCTCAGCCTGTGACTTATGATATAACTCATTGATTCTAGCAATTCTTGATTCTTCCATTTTTGTAACTCCTATTTTCTCTCTCAACTATTTTCGACCATAAATACCGAAACTTTTCTTTGAGTTTTATGCACGATTATATCGTACATTCCTATTTTGCATTCTATTGTACCGAAATACTCTAAAAAATGCAAATATATTTAATTCATAATCCCATAACTACATATATTTACCACTGTTATCATTACTATGTAATGATAACAAGAAACATCCCCCGAATTAATCCATACTACCTTATCCCCCAAAATATATACTACGCCTCTTCAGAATAACATACTACCTCTCTACACAATTACAGACTACATCTTCTCAGAATAACAGCCTACATCTCCTCAGAATAACGACCAAACATCGATCAGAATAACAGTCGATAAACAGAATATCAAAAGTACAAAAAACTCGCTAAGGTGAACAGCCTCCCCTTTTGATATTCGTCCTTCTTACGAAAGATGTTCGCTAGGGTACTGTGTCGTAACGATGTAGTCTAGTAATCGAAAATCTTTGTTCTTGTGGGCACAGAATAAAGTACCTATGTTGTCGCCATCGATGATGTGACGAATCGTACTGATATGTTCACCATTGGCAATGACCATGTCAGCTCCTGAATCCGTAGCAATACGAGCAGCTGAAATCTTAGTCGACATTCCTCCAGTTCCTAAAGAAGACCCCGCACCTTTTCCCATTGCAAGGATACTCTCATCAATGTAATCCACCTGCTCAATGAATTTAGCATCTGGATTCTTTCTTGGATCGTCAGAATATAAGCCATCAATATCTGATAATAAGATTAATAGATCTGCCTGAATCAATGCTGCAACGATAGCGGATAACGTATCATTATCCCCAAATCCAAGTGCTTCGATTTCATCGGTAGAAACAGTATCGTTTTCATTTACGATAGGGATTACCCCAAGTTTTAATAACTCATCAAATGTATTCTTCGCATTCTTGCGACTGATATCGTTGATCATCGTATGTTTTGTCATTAAGATCTGCGCAGTTGTCTGATTATACTCTGCAAATAATTTCTGATATACCATCATTAATTTTGCCTGACCAACTGCTGCACATGCCTGTTTGATTGATAATTCGGTAGGTCTTTCTTTTAATCCGATAGATTTACGTCCAACAGCGATCGCACCTGAAGAAACTAAGACTACTTCTTTTCCTTGATTCGATAAGTCCGTCAATAAGCGAACGAGTTTCTCCATCTTTGTTAAATTAAGATCTTCTGTCGTATCATGTGTCAACGAAGAAGAACCAATCTTTATTACAATACGCTTTTTATCTTTTAAAATAGATCTCAACATTTGTACATCCCCTTTTTATTCACAAACAAGGTAAGCCGACTCATAATCTTCCCTTGTATGATAATTAGAAATATTCTATCACTCTACTATATTCTTAACAAGTAGTTAATGTCAACTGTTACTTGATTTTCCATTTTAAATTTTTAATCTTTATACAAAATAGAAAGATTTATCTTGAGTTTTATCGAATTTCATACTATGATAAACACAGCATATAAATGGAGGAACGAAACTATGAAAAAAGAATCTGGAGCCGTAAACCTTCTATTGGCTTTGGCAGCTTTTGCTGGACTTGGATTAGAGATACTGGTAGGTCTAATGATAGAGCCTATCATTTACGGAATCTCTATCAATAACTGGTCAACTGCTCAGAACATCAGTCATTGGGTTATTACCTGTTGTTTATGGGGAATCAGTAGTGTATGTATCCTTAAGTTTACGAAAAATAAGTACAGCTTTGATTTATGGAGACCTGGTAAAGAAGTGAAAGTTTGGAAATGGATTGTAATCCTAGTGATCATTGCTTGTAATGTGTATATCTCCTATCGAGATTTTCATGGGTTTAAAGTCATAAAAGAGTTCTATGCGAATGGATGGTTAAAGTTCATTTTCCAGTATATCTATTACATATTTGAAACAGTCCTTGTAACACTCATTATTATCTTTGGTCAGAAAGCATG
>JAQXNU010000269.1 GCA_029098165.1 Clostridiales bacterium | reverse complement strand
TAAGAGAGGTCAATCGAATGGAGTTTTTAGCGGAATTAGAGAAAATAAGAAATCCCTTTTTCACATATATTTTTCGTATATTTACAGAGCTCGGTGCAGAGTTGGCAGTAATTTCTATTATCTGTGCGATCTATTGGTGTTATAATAAAAAGCTAGCATACCGTCTAACTTTTGGTCTATTTATTTCAGCTCTGATTGTACAAACGCTTAAGATTACATTTCGTATCCCGCGACCATGGGTGAGAAATCCGAATCTAAGACCAATCAGTGAGGTAATAAAGTCAGCTACGGGTTATTCCTTTCCGAGTGGCCATACACAATCAACAACCGCATTATATGGGGCGTTGGCGATAGGGGCAAAGACATGGAGGACTAAGGTTTTATGTATGATCATGATCTTCGGAGTTGGTTTTTCTCGAATGTATCTTGGAATGCATACTCCACAAGATGTGCTCACCTCCTTAGTAATTACCCTAATCGTTGTTCTTATCATATATGAATTATCAAAGAAGGAATTGACGCAGGATGGACGACTTATCATAGCAACTCTAGTTGGAGCAGGATCGATAGCATTATTGGCGTATTCAACGATATTAAATGAACGCAATATTATAGCAGATCCGTTTGCATCAGATAGCTGTCAGGCAGCATTTGCTGGAATTGGCGTAGCTATTGGATGGTATATTGAGAATCGTTATATTCAATTTGATGTGAGAACAAGAGATCCAAGAATGCAGATTGTAAAGTATGTCGTAGGAATAGGAATCGCCGTAGGGTTTAAATTATTAACCGAATTATTATTACCAGATATGATTATTGTGGATGGTATCATCAATTTGATATTAGTATTGTGGATTCTTGTTGGTTATCCAATGATCTTTCAAAGAATCCAATGGAAAAAGGAGAAACAAAGTGAACATTTATGATTTTATGGAAGGATACGATCGTTCCTTTGATGAAGATGAATTTGATGCAAGAGTATGGAGTTTTATGCAGGAAGAGGATTTTGAGTTCTCTGAAGACTTTGAACATTTTCTTCGAGGATATGGCTTTGATGACTTGCACCAGTTTCTAAAAGTGATCCGTGAAAAGAGAGACTCAAAGATAATATAATGGGTGTGCTGTGAAAAAACAGCAAGGAAGGTTGGGGAGAGAGACGAGTGTGATAGACGAGTGCGATAGATGAGGAATCATATTAAAATTTGGCTGCCTTTCCCTAGCGGCCGGACATAGCCAAATTTTAATATGATTTCTCGTCTATCTTCCTCATCTATCACACTCGTCTCTCTCCTTGTTACTTTTTTCGCTGTTTTTTCACAGCCTCTTTTCTTATACAACATTTTCCTCATTATTAGTATTTTTAGTATTACTAGTATCTTTGTCGAATGGTGATGTTATGTAGGGACTAGTTATTTTATCCATTTATTGACACAATATGGGAAAATGAACTATAATAATAATACATTCTGACAGTTGGGAGATGGGTATTATGGTTCAATGTAGGTCTTGCGGCAAGACAATTGGGGAAGAGTACATTTACTGTACTTATTGTGGCAAGGATACACCTAAGATGGAGATGATTAAGAAAACAGAGTGTAGTAAAGAAGATAATGTTGTTCATTATCCAGGGTTTACGAATCGTATCAGTTCTGACTTTAATCAACACTATCTCTTATTACTGTTAACTAGTATTTTAACGTTGATCTTCTTGTTATGTCCAATGTTTCAGATTACAAAGACAGAAGTTAACCAAAGCCCTTCTACGAAGTATTATTCAGCAATAAGAGTAGTTTCCTGTTTAAAGGAGAATTATGAGCTGAATGGAATGAAAGGTAATTTGCCAGAGGAGATGAGGAATGGAGGAGGTTTGCTTATCATTTTAAATGTTCCCTCTGTTGTACTGGTTGCATTCTTCATTCTACAACTACTGTTACATAAAGATTTATCAGAGACCTATAAGTTAGGAATGATTGCGTTAAATCTGGCATGTGTGTTTATACTTGTTTCCTTAGTGTTATATACGTTCCTTCCAATGACAATCTATGGTGATCAGAGATTTATGGAGGGCATCGAAACAGCATCGACAAGATTATCTACCGCATTTTACTTTGAAGCAGTGATTGTATTATTCAGTCGTTTCTGCTGTTTGCATCGGTGTTCAGAACGAATCTCTCAATGGAAATACCTGACTCGATAAATAGAAAAAGAAAATAAGTATTGTAGTTTCATAACCAATCGTGTACAATTGTATCCAATATTAGTAATATTTTAGCTGATATGGAAAGAAAAAAATACATAATACTAGTTGGTTAACGATTGGAGATAACGATGATTCAACAAATCATTACAGTTTTACAACAACAGATAGAGGGTATATCTATGATCAATCTGGCGATTGTCTGTATATGGGCTTGTGTTTTGGTTGGTATTGCATTGTTAGTTCGTGTACGCTTTTTTGGAAAAGAGTGCTCCTGGTTAACAATCATCATGTGGTTTCTGCTAACCATATATATTTGTATCCTGTTATTTTTGACTCTAGGGAACCGTGAACTTGGAAGTAGGGGAAGTATTCGGTGGATTCCATTTAATAGTTTAATGCAGGCCAATGGAAAGCCTAATATGGTAGCTTGGACTTTGGCGGGACTCAACCTAATCTTATTCGTACCATTTGGTACAATCGTATCTTTTTTACAGGACCAGACAGTCAAAAAGCGGGCTTTTATCTATATTTCGATAGAAAGTTTTGCTCTTAGTACACTGATTGAAGTCACTCAAAAGTTTACGAAACTCGGATATTGCGAGACAGAAGATATTATCCTGAATACACTGGGTGGTATGCTTGGCTGGTGTATTGCACAGTTGATCTCATATCTAGTACATCGCGATGATGACTGAGATAATTCGCTATATTTCTAAAAAACTATTCCTTTTTTAACTAATGTCATGTATAATTACAAGAGGTTAGGGATTTGGAAAATCTTATTATATAGGAGGACTTATTATGTTAGTATCCGCAAAAGACATGCTTAATAAAGCAAAAGCAGGAAAGTACGCTGTAGGTCAGTTCAATATCAACAACTTAGAGTGGACAAAGGCAGTTTTATTAACTGCACAAGAATTAAACTCACCAGTAATTTTAGGTGTATCTGAAGGCGCTGGAAAGTATATGACAGGTTTTAAGACAGTAGCCTCAATGGTAAAAGCTATGATTGAAGAATTAAACATCACTGTACCAGTAGCACTTCACCTTGATCATGGTACTTATGAAGGATGTTATAAGTGTATTGAAGCTGGATTTTCATCCATTATGTTCGATGGTTCTCACTACCCAATCGCTGAAAATGTTGAGAAGACAAAAGAACTTGTAAAAGTGTGTGCTGAAAAGGGAATGTCTCTTGAAGCAGAAGTTGGCTCCATTGGTGGAGAAGAAGATGGCGTTGTTGGTATGGGTGAATGTGCTGACCCTAACGAATGTAAGATGATTGCTGATTTAGGTGTAACAATGCTTGCAGCTGGTATCGGCAATATTCATGGTAAATATCCTGAAAACTGGGCTGGTTTAAGCTTTGAAACATTAGATGCAATCCAGAAGTTAACTGGTGATATGCCTCTAGTTCTTCATGGTGGTACTGGTATTCCAGAAGATATGATTAAGAAAGCAATTTCCCTTGGTGTAGCTAAGATTAACGTTAATACTGAGTGCCAGTTATCCTTTGCTGCAGCTACTCGTAAATATGTAGAAGAAGGAAAAGACTTACAGGGTAAAGGATTTGATCCACGTAAGTTATTAAATCCTGGATTTGAAGCAATCAAAGCTACAGTAAAAGAGAAGATGGAACTTTTCGGTTCTGTTGGACGTGCATAAGATTATTTCTAATAACTAATGAACATAAAAAGGCTTGTGCAGCCAATGCTCAAGCCTTTTCATAAGATAAAAATTAAATGTAAATATATTACTTCTGATAGTTGGCTAATGAGCTGGGAACGACATGATAATATTTTGAGTGGTTAAATTTACTATATACTTGAGAGGTAGGAATACTATGGGGAAGTTTAATAAAGGTGCCAGTACTAACTTACTCCACATAATTAGTGACTGTATTTTTGGTTTGATATCCTTTTTTAGTGCGTTAATACTATCAAGACATACATTTACATCAGCAAGTATGAATACATATCTGGTAGCATGTATTACTTTTATGGTCATTTATATTCTTTCGAATAAAGAATCTAAGTTATATAATGTTACAACTTTCTTTTATACGGATCGAATCATACGTTTTGTCAGTAAATCATTTATCATTGCAACTTGTGTAACTTCTACATTGCTTTTTTATGTAGGAAAAGCAGACATTGATAAAGATTTCTATATTATATTCTTAATCATTACCTATATACTTATGATCGTAAGCTCCTTTTTGGTGCATTGTATTAATAAACGGGAGAACAAATTTGCCCCACGTACTTTACTGATCGGAGCGATAGAAAATTATAATAGATTTGAAAGTTATCTACAAAAATCCAATCTAGATATCTGCATGGTTGGATATGTTAACATAGAGGAAGATGAAGATCCAAGATATCTTGGAAATATTAAAAATTTGGAAGAAATTATACATAATAATGGTATTGATCAAGTGTATATTATGCATAAGAGAAAAGATAATCTGGATATCCAGCCATTCATCAATCTCTGTATGGATATTGGAGTTACCATTCGAATCATTATTAATAACTATAAGGGACATGGAGCTCAAAGATATGTAAGCAGTATTGGAACTTATCCAGTCCTAACATTTCATCGTGTTTCTTTGAATACATCTTCAAGAGCAATCAAACGAATAATCGATATTATCGGAGCACTTTGTGGCATTATTCTATCGTCACCATTCATGTTGCTTACTGCAATTGCAATTAAATTGGATTCTAAGGGACCTATTATTTTTAAGCAGTGTCGAGTAGGACAAAACGGAAGACGTTTCAATATGTACAAGTTCCGAAGCATGTGTATCGATGCGGAGGAAAAGAAGAAAGAACTGCTTTCACAGAATGAGATGGGATCTAATCTTATGTTTAAAATTCAGGATGACCCTAGAATTACAAAGGTTGGTAAGTTTATACGTAAGACTAGCCTGGATGAACTTCCACAGTTTTTCAATGTATTGAAAGGAGATATGAGTTTAGTTGGAACAAGACCTCCTACATTAGATGAAGTGGAAGGGTATGAGCGAAACCACTGGAGACGTATGAGTATTAAACCAGGAATCACTGGTATGTGGCAAGTCAGTGGAAGAAGTCAGATCACGGATTTTGATGAGATCGTAGATTTAGATACCGAGTATATCGATAATTGGAGTGTTAGTATGGATTTTAAGATTATGATAAAGACTGCGATGCAACTTTTCATACGAAAGGGTGCCTATTAATCAATCTATTATACATTGGAGGGATGTCGATGCATACTGTACTGTTGATTGATGATGATTTTGAAGTACTTGAGCTAAATGCTAAGTTCTTAAAAAACAAGGGATATCAAGTTGTGCTTGCTCCTAATGCCGAGGCAGGGCGAAAAGCCATCAAAAAGAAACAGATTGATTGTATCGTCCTAGATGTTATGATGCCAAAGATTGATGGCTTTACTGCATGTAAAGAGTTTCGCAAGCTTGTTGATGTACCAATTATCTTTTTGACTGGAAGAACTTCAGAAGAAGATAAAGTTAAAGGATTGCTGCTTGGAGCAGACGATTATATTGTTAAGCCTTATAGTTTAAATGAGTTAGCAGTACGAATCTTGGTTAATATCAGAAGATACAAAGCATTGAATCAATCGGCTACGAAAGTCAGCTATCCACCGCTTTCGATCGATCTGACACTTCATAAAGCATATTTTGAAGAGGAAGAAATTCCCTTGTCGAATCGAGAGTTTGAACTTCTCTTTTTCTTAGTAAACCATAAGAACCAGGCAGTGACATTTCAGGAAATCGGTGAAAAGTTATGGGGATCCTATAGTGAAGTGGATCGACGATCAATCATGGTCAATGCAAGTAGATTACGAAAAAAGCTGGATGGATATCCAGGATTATCGAATATGATTGAGACGGTGTGGTCAAAAGGCTACAAGTTCGTTTACTAGCAGAAAAAACGATAAGAGGTATAAACTATGCTGAAAACAGGTAATAAGGTTTATGATAAGCCACAGCTCACAGTAGATCAGTTATCCGCTGCATTATATCAAGCGAACGAAGAGCTTAGGGTAAAGAACGAGGAATTGATTGCTATGCAACAAGCCCAGAGAGAAATGTTTGCAAATATCTCTCATGATCTACGTTCTCCAATCACCGCAATACGGAGTGCAATCGAATACATAACATCTTTAGATCATCTGGACGAAGAAGAATTAAAACCACTTTTTCTTTTACTGAACACAAGAATCGTAAGTCTGGAAGGATTGATCAATGATATTTTCCTAATGACAAGGCTTGATAGTAATACGTTAGAGATGAAGATGGAGAATGTCAGTATTGGTGCCTTCTTAGAAGAATACTATTATAGTAGTGAGGGGGATTGTAAGTATCAGAAGCGTAGCCTTAAACTCGAAGTTCCAACGCAGTTTAATATTATGGTGCAGCTAGATATCAAGAAAGTAATACGTGTATTGGACAATCTGTTTACGAATGCGTATAAGTACTCGAAAGACAATGATAGCATCATATTAGGTGCCAGAGAGAGTGAAAATGAGGTAACAATCTGGGTAAAAGATAGTGGAATCGGAATTGAATCAGAGTTATTAGATAAGATATTTGATCGGACCTATACGGTTTCGTCTGCACGAACACCGGCTAGTGCCACAGGGGCTGGCCTAGGATTATCCATTGCAAAATCCATTATAGAAAAACATGGTGGTCGTATCTGGTGTGAGAGCAAAATAAATGAGGGAAGTACCTTTTACTTCACTCTTCCAAAGGAATATAAATCATTTGTATAAAAGGGGCTGTGAAAAACAGCATAAGAGATGAATATAAGAGACGGGGAATCCTATTAGAATTTGGCTGCCTTTCCCTTGCGGCCGGACTTAGCCAAATTTTAATAGGATTCCCCATCTCTATCCCCATTACTCTTTATGCTGTTTTTTCACAGCCCCTTTTCTTAAATACTATATATAGATTTATGAGTTAAGATCAATCTCCATAAGTTGGTTATTCTGAATCTTAATCTCACGATCACAATATGCAAGAACGGAACGTCGGTGAGTTATAAGTAAGCAAGTTGGGCGAGGGGTAAAATCACGAATGCCTTGTAAAACAGATAGCTCGGTCTTCTCATCCAACGAAGAAGTTGCCTCATCAAGAATTAGGAAAGGAGCTTTCTTAATTAACGCTCGAGCAATCGCAATTCTTTGTGCCTGACCTTCTGAGATTCCATATCCACGTTCACCGATAATTGTAT
>JAQXNU010000268.1 GCA_029098165.1 Clostridiales bacterium | reverse complement strand
GGAATGAACGTTTTACCGGAAAGTATGCCATTTGCTACGCATCCTTATGGATTTGGAATTGTATGTTTCATGACCTTAGTGATCTGTATTATAACTTACTTTGTATTAAAGAAAAAGAAGCTATTATAGTAATAGTAGTCTAAACGATAAGAAAGTGACTGAAAAAAAGCTAAAGTATTATTATCGTCATGGAACTTGAAACCAAGAAAATGGGTTCGTAAAATAAACAGCAACAAAATGAGGAGAGAAGTGATGACTCACATTAGAATTTGGCTAAGTCCGGCCGCCAGGGAAAGGCAGCCAAATTCTAATGTGAGTCATCGATTTTCTCCTCATTTTGTTGCGTCCCTTTATTTCTCCGAACCCATGAAGAATAACGCTACGGTTCCGGGACCGGAGTGGGTTCCTATGGTTGGGCTGACATAGTTGATCATAAAATTGGTGATCCCGAATCTTTCTTTGATTTGATCAGCTACAAACTGAGCATCTTCTAGACAGTCACCATGACTAATGAAAACGATATCATTTTCATAGCCTTTTACCTTTTCTTCCATTAGATCAACTAGTTTCATAAGAGCTTTCTTACGGCCACGAACATTTAATAATGGGATTAAACGTCCCTGCTGATCAACATGAAGAACAGGTTTAACATTAATTAAAGTTCCGATGATGGCAGTAGTTTTCGATACACGTCCTCCACGATGTAAGTGGAAGAGATTATCTACTGTGAATTCGTGACAGAAATGATCTTTATTAGCTTCAATCCATTCAGCAACTTCTTCCATTGATTTTCCCTGTTCTTTTAACATAACAGCTTTGTGAACTAGTAATCCCTGACCCATGGAAGCAGCACAGGAGTCGATGACAGTGATCTTTGCTTCTGGATGTTCCTCGCAAATTTCACGTGCGTTAACAGCTGCATTATTATAACTGCTACTTAATGCAGAAGAAAATGAGATGTGCAGTACATCATATCCGTCTTCAACTTGTTTTGTAAATGCTTTATGAACAAAATCAGGATTGGAAGCCATTGTTGTTGGCATAATGCCAGAACGCATCTTCGCATAAAAATCAGAAGGTTCTAAGTCTTTATCACCTCCATAAACGTTCCCTTCTATATTATAGTATAGAGGATGAATGAAAACATTATGTTCTTTTAAATACTCTGCTGGTAAATCTGCAGTTGAATCAGTTGAAATAATGTACTCTCTCATAGTTGTATCTCCTTTATATTCCATTAATATGTCAACGTGTCCCTAAGCACGTTATCAATCGAGTAACCCCGTTAAAGAATACCCGATTACATTGTAATTCTTACACAATATGTAGAATTATGTGTAAATATAGTGATTTTTAATACATTTTTACAACACATAGTATTCTAAACTATATCAGCTATTATAACATTCTATTTATAATGGTTCAAGAGTATTCATTAAAAAAGTACCAATATGGAAAAATCCATTTATGACAAAAAAGTGTATCAAATGTACTTATTCTATTAATGAACAGGAGAATACCTAGAGAATGCGTTTTTTCTCGTTTGGTATAAAAAACTATTTGATATTTTGGGAACTTGTGTTATAATATCTAAAGCTATTGATATAAGGAGGTCTACATATGAAACATATCAAGACGTTAAACACTAAGAATTTAAAAGACACTATGAAAAAAGGTGGATGTGGTGAGTGCCAAACTTCTTGCCAGTCCGCATGTAAAACATCTTGCACAGTAGGAAATCAGAGCTGCGAAAATAAGTAGTTAACAATGATTCTTAACACAAGAGTGTAGAAATAAGTAATAAGGTAAGCAGCGTCGGAATGTCGCTGCTTATTGTATGTTAGAAGTTGAAAGGAGTAACACAGTGGTTCATCAGTACAAAAGTAATGGGTATAATATGGTACTTGATGTTAATAGCGGTATGGTTCATGTCGTAGACGACATCGCATATGACGTTATTGCACTTTTTGAAGAAAAAAGCAAAGAGGACATCAAAGCAGAAATGCTTACGAAATACAGCACAGTAGAGAATATCTCAGAGGAGTTCGATTCCATCTATGAGGATATTCTTCAGATGAAGAAGGATGGAAGCTTATTCTCAGAAGATATTTACGAAGATTACATTGATCAGTTTAAGACTAGAGAAACAGTGGTAAAGGCGCTTTGTCTTCATATTGCACATGATTGTAATCTTGCATGTAGATACTGTTTCGCAGAAGAAGGAGAATACCACGGACGTCGTGCATTAATGAGTTTTGAAGTAGGAAAGAAAGCATTAGACTTCTTAGTTGCGAACTCCGGAAGCAGAAGAAATCTTGAAGTTGATTTCTTTGGTGGAGAGCCATTAATGAACTGGCAGGTTGTAAAAGACTTAGTCGCTTATGGTAGAAGCTTAGAGGAACCAAATAACAAGAAATTCCGTTTTACATTAACAACGAATGGTGTCTTATTAAATGACGAAGTTATGGAGTTTGCGAATAAAGAAATGGCTAACGTTGTTTTAAGTATTGATGGCCGTAAAGAAGTTCATGATTACATGAGACCATTCCGTAATGGTAAAGGAAGTTATGATTTGATTGTTCCAAAGTTCCAGAAACTCGCAGAAAGTAGAAATCAGACGAACTACTATGTGAGAGGTACCTTTACTCATAACAATCTAAACTTTGCAGAAGATGTAAAAAATCTTGTAGACCTAGGATTTGAACAGATTTCTGTAGAGCCAGTTGTAGGATTACCGGAAGAGGACTATGCAATTCGTGAAGAAGATATTCCAGTAATCTGTGAAGAGTATGATAAATTAGCGAAGTATATCATCGAATCCAGAAAGAATGGTAAATGGTTTAACTTCTTCCACTTTATGATTGACTTAAGTGGTGGTCCATGTGTAGCAAAACGTTTGTCCGGATGTGGCTCAGGAACGGAGTATTTAGCAGTAACTCCATGGGGAGATTTATATCCTTGTCATCAGTTCGTAGGACAAGAAGAGTACCTTATGGGCAATGTTGACGAAGGAATAAAAGCTACGGAGATTCGTCAGGAATTTAAGAGCTGTAATGTTTATGCAAAAGAAAAGTGTAAAAACTGTTTTGCTAAATTCTATTGCAGCGGTGGATGTTCAGCCAATGCGTATAAATTCCACGGTAATATCAATGACGCATACGATATCGGATGCGAATTGCAAAGAAAACGTGTGGAATGTGCGTTAATGATAAAAGCCGCGGAGGCAGATGCAAATTAAGGAGGACATTAGAAGATGAAAGACAAAGGCAAAGGCATATTAAGCCTGTTATTAGTTGTAGTGAT
>JAQXNU010000267.1 GCA_029098165.1 Clostridiales bacterium | reverse complement strand
ACTGCATCGATAAATACTTCAGTACTACCGCTTCTAGGTGGATCCATTAAGACAACATCCACGTTTTGTTTCTGCTGCGCTAGTTTGATCATGAACTCGCTGGCATCTGCATTAAAGAAACGAACATTGTTAATCTCATTGCGCTTAGCATTGGCAATTGCATCTTTATAGGCGTCTTTATTTAGTTCAACACCAATGACTTCTTTTGCATGTTTTGCTGCTACCAGACCGATCGTACCGATACCGCAGTATGCGTCGATCACGGTTTCCTTACCAGTCAGTTTTGCAGAATCAATTGCCTTTTGATAAAGAACTTCGGTTTGAACTGGATTGACCTGATAGAAGGACTTGGAAGAGATACGGAATACATTGCCGCATAATGTATCTTCAATATATCCTTTACCATAAATTGTTGTCTCATTATTACCAAGGATCATGCTATCAGATCGATTATTAACATTGACGATCACCGTTGTGATCTCTGGATGTTTTTCACGAAGCGCTTTCACAAAATTATTCTTTGATGGAAAGACCGGAGATCCAATCACAAGTACAACCATAATCTCATTACTTGTAAATCCGCGTTTTACTAACACATAACGTAATAAACCAAATCCGGTATCTTCGTCATATGTCTTAATCTTAAATGACTTTAAGAGTCCACGAATTGTTCCTATGATTTCATCTGCTTTCTGATCCTCAATCAGACAGGTTTCAACTGGTACCACATGATGGGTTCCTTCTTTGTAAACACCGGAAATGATATTACCACGCTGATCACGAGAAAATACAGAATGAACTTTATTACGATAATGATACGGGTTTTCCATGCCGATGATAGGATTTACCTTACAATGTGATTTCAATAACGTCTCAACCTGTTTCTGCTTAATCTTTAATTGTGCTTCATAGGATTTATCAAGGTGCTGACACGCTCCACACTTTTTAAAGATTTTGCACTCGGAAGCGGCCAACGCATTTTTCGACTGTGGATTTTTATTACCCACCTTTGCCGTCTTACTGCTGTTCTTCTGATTCTTGCTGCTTTCCTTCACGCTATTCTTATCCGATTTCTTACGATCAACAAATTCTTTATTTCCTTCAAACATTTGTTGTTTCTTACTAACAATCTTCTTCTTTTCATTTTTTACCGTAAGATGCTTTGTAACCTTTTTTAAAACTCTTTTTTCAATTTTCTCATCTGCTTTTTTTGATTGCTTTTTCATAATCCTGCCACCTTCTTTATCTTAACCTAGCTTTACACTAGGGGTCTTCATTAACGTTCCTATATAGTATAGACCAACAATCTCGAACATAACGCTCGAAATATAGAAACCTGACTATCGATTAGCCATTCTCTTAATTTGTATAGAATTATAACAGAATTGTAGCTAAATGTAAAACAATTCACTTGTAAACTGCGATATGATATTTCATAGTTACGTTTCTTCGCACTCATGCATATAATTAATAGAAAATATGAAACGAAACGGAAATTCATATGCTGATACATGTTGTAAAACCAAATGAAACGATTAGTAGCATTGCTGCTCAATATGGAGTATCTCCACAGCGTCTGATGTATGATAATGCCATTACAGACCCGACAAGATTAGTTGTTGGTCAGGCTCTTTTAGTCCTGTTTCCATCCAAAGTACATCTTGTACAAGAAAACGAAACCTTATATTCCATTGCAACCGATTACCAGGTGAGTGTTCTAAGTCTTGTTCGTAATAATCCATTTGTTGTGGAACAAGAAAACATTTACCCTGGCGACTCCATTGTAATTTCCTATGATACTAAAAAAGAAAGAACCATACGAACCAATGGATACGTTTACCCTCAAGTTACTTATGACACTTTAGTACAAACGCTACCATTCCTTACTACGATCAGTATTTTTTCCTATGGTTTTACGATGGAAGGTGACCTGATTCCAACCGATGATGAAGACATCATTGAAATTTCCCGTAAATATGGTGTTGACCCGATTCTAGTACTTACTCCATTGGATGAAACTTATGGTTTTAATAATGAGCTGGTAAGCGTAATCTCGCAAGATGAAGCGGTTCAGAATAACCTGATTTCACAATTATTAGCTGTTGTGGAAGAAAAGAGATACAGTGGCGTCGATGTTGATTTTGAATTTATCAAAGGAGAAGATGCCGAAGGGTTTGCAAACTTTGTAAGGAGATTGCGTGAGACCCTAAATGAACAGGGTTACTCCGTCAGTGTTGCTCTTGCACCAAAAACAAGTGCCGACCAAGTAGGCCTCATTTATGAGGGAATGAACTATGCCTTACTTGGGGAGGCTGCCAATTCTGCATTGCTAATGACTTATGAATGGGGATATACCTACGGGCCTCCTCTTGCTGTAGCTCCGCTTGATCAGGTGACTCGTGTCGTTGACTTTGGTGTCAGTCAGATTGAAGCAAATAGACTGGACCTTGGTATGGCCAATTACGGTTATGACTGGGCTCTACCATTTGAAAAAGGAGTGACAAGAGCACGAAATATCGGTAATCTTGAAGCAATCGAAATTGCATTTAATAATTATGCTGAAATCCAATTTGATGAAGTTGCACAATCTCCATTCTTTACGTATACCAATAATGGAGTCGATCATATTGTATGGTTTGAAGATGTCCGAAGCATCTTAGGCAAATTGAAACTTATGGAAGCAAGGGGTATGCGTGGATTGGGTTACTGGCAACTAATGAGATACTTCCGTCCTAACTGGATGTTGGTAAATGCATTGTTTGATATTGAATAAAGTAAAATGAGAGGACTAACATAATTGATAAGCAAGCATACGTGCGTTGCAAATCAACTATATTAGTCCTCTCATTTATAAATAGCTATGTATCGCTTCTTGCTCCATCCATTCCTTATTTTCCACTCTGAAATAAATAGACCAATAATAACTCATATCCATATACGACCGGTTCTGCCAATATCGCATAGATAATGCCGCCAAAGAACCTTTGGAAGATTTCTTTCATCGAATAGCTCTCATGAACAATTTCTCTTTCCTTGACTGATTCCATGATTTCTTCAAACATGTTCTTGTTACCTCTATATTTTGGACTATAAGTAAGATCTAAGATATAATCTTTGTCTTTTGGGCTATAGTGAAATAAGGATGTGGTCCCCTCTTCCATTAATTCAGCTTCAAGTATGATCTTTGTATATTTGAGATATTGAATCTTGACCGTTCCCTGAAAACTTCCATACCCTTTAATGTAGGCGCGTAATTTAAATATATAATCCGACTTTCCTCTTGGCTTCATTAATAAGGTTCGCTTACGCCTCCCAACCGTCGTCCCGTCGATGACTCTTCCTAAGAAATTTGTTTCGATATTCTTACCTTGTCTATGTAATGGAATCATCGTAACTTCATAAATGTTGTTTTTTCTTACATCGTAATAATACCGATAATAAAAGCCAAGATTCCATAAGAATAGTGGAATGGTCAATAACAATATCTTATAATGTTCCCCTGAAATACTGCAATTTCTATAAAACAATAATGCAGGTTGGCATCCGATGACTACGGCTAAGAAAACGTACCATAAGACATATTGCTTGGAATACTTTAATATTTTTCGTTTTTTCATTTTCCTACCCTCATCTTAATTTGTATTTTGATATTTTTTCTATAAAACTTTCTTTTATTACTTACTTCTTCTGTTATTCTACATAGCTTGTGTTTTCCTATTTATGCATGTTTTTGTATGTTTGTACCTGAATTTTACTTTTCATGTATATATTTGCATCATTTTATAAGTATTTGTCTTTTTCTTCCTCTTTCATTATATTTTTTTGGATATAAAAGTCAATATTATCCTTTAAATGTTTTTCTATATTTTGCAATTTGCATAATCTCTTTTATAATTGCAAAAAAGCTGTTATGACAGAAAAATGAAGTCCTTTATCGACTTCATTTTTCGATCATAACAGCTTTATTAATTATATTATTCTTAGTATATTAAGACTTGAGACGTCCTTTAGGTAATCAGTTGATATGTTCTTTTCATAATGCTATCCTGAATGATATAAACATCATTGTCTCCATCACCACTAACTGCTAGATAATCACCGGCTTTTCCAAGCATATAATCATCATAATACCATCTTGTAAATACCTTCGTCGTTTTATTTACTTTCTTGGCATAAATAAATCCTTCGGAATTGCGAATACATACTTTTGCATATTTGACTAAGGAATAAACCTCATTGGTCCTTTTATTATGTACTGTCGGTTGATATTCCGCATCACATGTATATGTTCCCTCCAAGACGTTATAATGAGCATCAAACTTATCTTTCTTCATTGGATAAACTTCTCCATTAATACCGATCATAACGTAAATATTAGCATCTGCAGTGATTGTAACATCGCCTTCTAACGTACGGGCAACTAGCATAGTCCCTTCCTCTGCAAAGTCCAAAGTTTTAGCAAAACCAACTGGCACACATAATTTCTGATATTTCTGCATAGTAGAACAATCTACTTCTTCCGTCAATGCATCAATCGTATCATAGCTGGTAAAATACTCTTTCATACGCTTTGCTAAAAACTTTTTAAAAGGTAAGTTATCAAACTTCTCTTCATATTTTGATATTACTATAAATCCTCCAGCTTTTTTCTTATGACCACCACCGCTCCCAATATCCTCAGTTAGATATTCCGCTAAGTCATTAGCGGTAACATCCCTTCGACAGCTACGAACGGATAATTTATATCCATAATCTAACTCATTGTAAACGATACATATATCAACATTATCCACCTGCAAGACTAGGTCACTAATAAAACCTAAAATATTTGGATCACAAGGTTCTACCTGGACCACTGCATAACGTTCATCCTCTTCATATTCATAATTTGCTATGGCACTTCCTGTAATTACTAATTCATCTAATGTAAAATTTGCATTTTTTAAGCAATTTAATATATACTCATTAGGAAGTAAAGCTTCCATCATATCCAAATCCAACGGATGCTTAATTTCTCCAAAACAATTTGTGTCCATATATAAACCATAATAAAGAGCTGTTGCTAAATTCTCATTTTGTTTTATATCGAACCCTTCACTATTCAGCATGGAATAAACAACCGTACAACAACTTCCATATCCCGGACGTATTTCGGTAAAATCATTGGTTTCCACGCATAACTCATGATGATCGATCATTGCAACCTGTGAGGCTGAAAACTTCGTTACATTTCCTTCACCATATTGACAATCGGTTAATAATAATAGTTCACATGATTCTAGATCCGTCACATATTCAATTGGTATATGAAGTGTTTTCACCATCATGACCAAATTACTTTTCTGGATACATTGCCGTCCCGCATAGATAAACCTTACCTTTTTTCCTAGGTTCTTATAATATAAATATAATCCAAATCCAGAGGCAATTGCATCTGCGTCAGGGTTGTCATGACATTGAATGACGATTTCCTGATATTTGTTTAAATCACTTAATCTCATTAGAATACCTTCCTACTTAATCGTATATGGATTATCTTCACTACCATCACCATCCACTGATATCTTATCAATGGAAATAGTAACTGCTGGTCGAATACCCAAACCACAAGCGGATGCTAAATATGTAAATATGTCCCTTGCTCCACTAATTCCTCTTTCAACACCTAAAACACGATAAGAATCAGCTCCATTAGGTGTTCGAAGAGCCCATATGCTAGCAGTTACATCATATTGCAACCCATTCGTATAGTATTCGGACTTACCAGCATCAATTGCAGCTTGTGTTGGTTCCGCATATATTGGAAGCCCTTGATCATATAAGAATTTTTTCACTTCATCCACTGATAAAAGGTATACCTTATCCTCCGTTGTATTACATACATATTTTGAAGAATCGTAGTCATCTGTAATGTAACCCGCTTCGAACTCAAATGCCGGTTTTTTAGACTTCTGTGCAGCTATTGCATTCGATGCAGTAGTATTACTTACCTCACATAATAAACTCAACTCATCCTTCGTAAAGTTATAAAGAAAACCAGGCTGTTTGTCATATCCATTGATATGCATATCCGTTCCTTTATTAACGGGAGCTTGACCGTTATATGTAACACTTGCTTTATTTGAATTTAACCACGTACGGATATTAGAAGTCTTCCAATCGTTACTGCCTCGAAATTGCATCATTTCATCTAAAGAGTAACTCTCCCTTTGTGTTCTATCATACTTTTGTCCATCTAAAAGCTTATCAAACTCACCACTTTCGGCACAATCAAATGGTTTCATGTCTAAGACATTTTTCGCAAGCAAGGTTACCTGTTTCTTATTTTGGTCAACATTGATAATTAGCCATGTAATAATACTATCTTCACTACTACCTTTATATCCTTGTGGTTTGTATTTACCATACTTTATGTACTGTCCTACTTCAAGGTTAACATTTGAATTCTCTACTTCCTGGCTTGCAGGATTAACTGTTTGCTCTGTTCCTAGGTCATCTGAACCATTTTGAACCTCAGTATTAGGAGCATCCTCTTTCTTGTTATTCGACTGTTTGATATGATCTTCTTGTACTAGTTTTTCTGATTGAGTCGTTGTATTCTGATTTTTCTTTTCTTCAGCTATTACTTCTTGTTTTCCTTCAACTGTTATCTGTGTCGGTAATACAGAATCCGTTCCTTCTTCTTTTGCTACGATTGTAGGCTCTATACCAATAGTCACATCTTCCTTTGCCACTGTTGTAGGCTCTATACTATTTGCCGTCTCTTCCTTTACCACTGTTGTAGGCTCTATACTATTCGTCACATTTTCGTCTGCTACGATTGTTGGCTGCGTTTGTGCAATCTCCGGATCTTGTTGGTTCTTCCCATTCAGAGCAAATCCCAAGAATACAATCAAGCCAATAACAGCCACTATCGAACAAGCTGTGGGTATCCACCTGCTTAGAATTCGATCCGCTTTTTTATTATAATTGACTATCTCTTGCTTGGTATTTTTGTTCTCACCAACTAACTTTTTTACACTACTTAGTAGTTCAGCTAGATGATCTCCCTTTCCAGTAGCGTCAAGCCATTGATTCGACAATAGAAAATACTCCATCGATTTAGAAAGATGTGCATCCTCAATCTTATAAGCAATGATTGGTACGTTCTTTGATACAGCTCGTTCCACTTCTCGTAATACATGTTGGGATCCATTAGAAGCTTCTGAGTAAATCAAAACAAATGTCGAACTATCTTCAATCCCATTAATGATTGCTTCTCCAAATTCAGTACCTGGAAGAATATCTCTTGGTGCGATCCAGCAGCTAATTCCTTCTTTTTCTAAGTAACTACATACTTCGTTAGCCTTTTTTAACTCCTTACTTGCATATGAGATAAATACAGTTTTTTTCATTATTACCCTTCCTTTTGTATTAGCATAGTAAAACATTAGATAAAAACTTTGAAAGCTCGTTAACAACTTGCATCGATAAATGAGTCTATTTCATGTATTATAACATAAATACAAATTTAGTAAATATTTTTTGTTACATTTATCCAATTTAATCTATTTTTAATCTAAACTATAATGATTTAATGCAGTTAGAAGCGTTTCCCTCATTTGCTCTCGTAGCCAGATTGGCTGTTCCACAACGATTCCATCTTCAAACGATAATATATAATTCACTAACCAAGATCCTGTTTTGATCTCCATATGTACACGAAACCAATGATCCTCTAACTTCTCCATATGAGCACCAGAAAACTCATCAAAGATTCGAAAAATAAATTTCTCATGAACTCGAATTACTAACAATTCCGATTTTGCATGCTCGCCCTCTTCCCAATCTCCTAAGGAAAACTTGGTTTCCTTGAATGGTTCAAATGTCTGATCCAATAAAACTAAATCACGTATACGATTTAATCGAAAAATACGAAAGTCTTGTTTTAACTTACAAAAAGCATACAAATACCAAGCTTGATTCTTAAAGATTAATCGAATTGGCTGTACGCTTCTTCTGACTCCCTCTTTTTGAGCACTATAATACAAAAACTCTAGTTCTAGATGATCTAATATCGACTTCTTAATCGTTGTAAACTTGTCCTTTTCTTCCTGATTGGAACCCCAGGCTGAAAAATCAACCTCAATCCAGTTTTCTCTTTCTTCCTCTTTTCCAAAAAGAGAACTAAGTTTTGCTAATGTATTTTGATGATCGCCATGAACGGCATTGAGCCCTTGTAGAGAAGACAATATCTCTGCTTGTTCCTCCTTCGATAGCAATGCTTTATTTAAAACAAAATTATCTAGGACACTAATTCCGCCGCCTTTTCCCTTGCTAGTATAAACTGGCATTCCAGCCATTGCTAACGTATCAATATCTCGATAAATCGTACGAGTTGACACCTCAAACCGTTCTGATAATTCTTTTGCCGTTACGCTCTTCTTCTCGATCAAAACATACAAAATCTCAAATAATCGACTGATCTGCATCCTGTTCTCCCTATCCTGACTTCACTACTTTTCTCTTTTATTACCATTTATTATATAGATTGTAACACATCAAATACGACATTGCTATGTCATATTAGCACATAAAAGATTTTTGATCGTCTTCCAAGAGAAAGTCGGGGAATCATATTAGAATTTGGTGTCTTTCGATCGAACTTAGCCAAATTCTAATACGATTCCCCGACTCTTATGCTCATCTCTTTTGCTTATTTACAACCCTTTTTTTATTTACACATGTAGAAATTTATGTACGGACTATATTAATTCACAACAATGGGAATTGTCAGTTCCGAAAACTCTTTCGTTGGCATCCAGTTGAAGCCGTCATAATTTTCTTTGTGAAATTTTAATTGGAACATATATTCACCAGGCCTTGAGATACAAAAAGATTCCGTAAAACTAAACATAAAATGGCGTAGATAGTTTCCGATCTGATATGAATACGGTATCCATCTTACATCTTCAAGCATCGGTGTTACATTATCAAGTCCATCACCAACAGCAGTAAAGAAAACAGTTTCTCCTGAGGTAATCTGATCAAACATACGAATTCCATGTACCGTACATTTACTGCCTTGAGTCACAGCTTGATTTGTTATTTCTAATACATCCTCCATAACATTCCACCTTTCATAAGAACTTTTCTGTACTAATTCCATATCTCCTTTGTTCCTTGAGCTAAACTTAAGGTAACTAGTGCAATTCTTTCTCTTACTTCATTTATATGTAAGGACATATCATTTGAAAACCGATAACTATATATTGCATGAAATTATACAAATTCCCAGTGAACGTATGCTCCGCTTAATCTTACGAAAATTGATTTTTCATGAAGAATAAAGTGTGCTTTGAACGCTCTTGCAATAAAATGGCTGATTATGACAAAGAATGTTTTTCCTCACCATAATCAGCCACGCATATCTAGTAGTATATCGTTACCCTAGTATCGAATCAAATCTTCATAGGACTTCTTAATATCATGATTAAATCGACCATTCTTTTGATTCAATCTGCTATTTACTTCTTGTTCAATTTCATTCAATGAGATATTACCATAGTATTCCCAATAAACCTCTCTAGTCACAGAATATATCCATTCGTATCTTGCAATCTGTAACGCCTTATAATTGGAATACAACACCTCATCCTTCTTAATATTTGCTTCAGCTGTAACACCATCTAAGGAACCATTCTGCTTAATAACGCCCAAGGATTGCATTGTTTGCAAAACAGTAGAATCCTTGAATTTGTATCCATTCTTAGCATAATAAATATTTATGACTGTCTGTAAATCATCAATAGACGAAAGACTGCTAATATCCTCCGCAGCCAGATGTTTTTGATTCGTATAATAGGATAGCAAATCATCACTTGAAGTAATTCCTGCTAAGCTATACCCACTCTGAACAACTGCCGGTTCCAGCTTAAACTGGGTTCGAAATCCCACACTATTCGCAGCATCATAATAATACATATAAACTTCTCTTGCATCCTTATTCAAGTGCTTTGATTGATAGGAAAGTTCATACATATCCGCTTGTTTTGAGTAAATTTCATTATAAATACCATATAATTCAGATGCGCTTCTATTACTATAGAATCTACCACCTGTTGCATTGGCGATTCTCTCCATCTCTACGGAATCCACATTAGAGCCAATACCGATAATATAAACAGGAACCTGATATTTCTGGGCTACCTCAATCACATCATCTGCTGTGTAATCGTAGCCAGTAATGTAAGGTTCATTTCTTCCATCCGTAAATGCAACAACACATCTTGCACCTGTATTGGAAGCAGTATATAGAACTGAGGAATGCAATGACTGATAAAGGCTGGTGCACCCCTCACAATACAAATCATTTACTTTACTAACTATGCTATTTTTATTCGTCGTAAATGTCGCTTCTCTTCGGTACGTAGAAGAAATGATGGATAATCCCAACTTAGTATCTGCATCCGTACTATTCACAAAGCTAGTGACAGAATTCTTCATCTCATCGAATTGATCGTAAAGGCTTGTACTAATATCTGCAACTAGGTCAATTGTCATATTCCCCTTAATTCGTTTTAAATCAAGTACAATATCCTCATACCAACCATGTTTCTTACCATACTCATAGACTCTGATTTTCTTTGGATCCCAATTCATATCAGAGCCAGAATAATATAATCGAATAATCTTCTCCTCCGATACATCCATCTGAATATAATCACCCAGAGAATACATTCCATCTGGTACGTTATCGTATAACCCCTTTAATTCCATAAAATCCTGGTAAGAAGACCTGATTTTATTATAATTTCCAGAAGCAACTGCTTCCTGATACGAATTCGTCTTTTCTGTCAACAATTCCAGTTCAACTTCATAATAATTATTATTACCTGATTCTTTAAAATCTGTTATCGTTTCATCATAACTCGCAATGATTGATTGGTTATAATCCTTGATATCATCTCGAATCTTCTCAAACTTTTTCGAATCTTTTCTACAAGCATCCTCATCAAAAGCTTCTAAATCCTCAGTGAATGCTTCTTTTATGTATTTATATTCTTTTTCGTAATCATCCAGAAAGTATTTCCCAGAATCGTCTATTTCTGCAACAACAGACTCATAAACCTCTAGATATCCTTCAATTGCTTTATTGAGTTCTTTTACATCCTCACAAAGCTCTTCCATCTTCTTTTTCTGATTCTCATATTCCCAGAATTTATAATGAGCTGCAAAATCCTCTGCTTCCTTTAAATAGGCCTTATAATCTTCTTCAAAATTACCTAAGGATTCCACTTGATCAGGAAAATTTCGATATGTAGCTAAATACTCTTTCCATGTATTCGTCCTTGTAAACGCGATACCACCAAAGATTCCAGCAGCAACAAGTAAAATAGCCAAAACAACTACAATTGGAATTAAAATTTTTTTCGTTGAACCTTTTTTTCTTTCTTTCCTTACTTTCTTATCTGAATCATGATTCCCCTCGTTACTAGAAACTGGTGAAGTAACTTGCTGTTGCAGCGGTTTTGGTTCCCTATGTGTAGTTTGCATGTATGAGGATGACATATTCGTAAATTCCACATTGGAAGGTTGTGGATTAATCGATTGCTCATTCATAGATTGAGCATTGGAAGGTTGTTGATTTTGCACAGACTGTTCGTTTGTAACAGATGTCATCGTTGTTTGTGATGCCCCACACTTCGAACAAAAAAAATCTCCTTCATGTAATTCTGTCCCACATTTAGTACAAAACATATTCAGACACCTCCTTAAACCACCTTTTTATCTACTAGTATTTCTAATACCTTACTACAATTTGACAAATTGTTTATCGTTATGTTATGTTCACAAACCGTCACTTGATATATCCATATTTCTAGTATAAAGTGCCATCTCACTTTCGTCAATATATCTCTTTTTTCGATATGTATTTATAGTCAAAATCACTTATGTGTGCATTGGAAACTCTGCATAACTTGGCACCACCTTTAGTAAAACATTGCTGTAAGGACGAATATTTATAGGAATAACCATCAAGCTAGTCTATCACTCATGAGTGGGGAAACACTCTCACGATGAGTACTTTTACCAGTAAAGTATTGCCTCACGCAAAAAAAATACAGACTTTAATTAAAATAAAGACTGTATTAGTAAATATATGATTAAGTTTTAAATATTTGGAAGAGTTTTTACACTTCATTTAAGTGACTCCAAGGGGATTTGAACCCCTGTTACCGCCGTGAAAGGGCGGTGTCTTAACCGCTTGACCATGGAGCCATTATAACTTCGACATTGAAATTTTAAATCTAACTAAACAAACCTTCGGTTTATGGCACTTCGTGCCAATGCACCCAAAATCTTCGATTTTGGCGCCGAAGTTCTCGAATCATTGCATGATTCTCGTGTCTTTTTGATATCTAATCTTAACAAACCATCAGGTTAAGCCCTCGACCTATTAGTAACAATCAGCTACATGCGTTACCACACTTCCACCTTTGTCCTATCAACCTTGTCGTCTTCAAGGGGTCTTACTAACTTACGTTATGGGATATCTTATCTTGAGGGGGGCTTCACGCTTAGATGCCTTCAGCGTTTATCCCGTCCCGACTTGGCTACTCGGCCATGCT